>NZ_JBSFET010000006.1:0-178855 GCF_053594575.1 Streptomyces sp. NPDC001880 | reverse complement strand
TTCGCCGGCCAGGCGGCGGACGGCTTCGAGAAGACCCTCGCCCAGGCCTACGCGATGTACCAGCACAGGCTAGAACCTGTGGGGGCGCGGCTTCCATTCCGGGCCCGGTGCGACTCCCGTGAAAGGGGCCACACCGGGGAACGGAGCTCAGCTCTCGGGACGGTCCTCCGGGACGACCTCGGTGGCCGGGACGGTGTCCGTGGGGACGGCCGTTCCGTTCGCCGTGGTGGCGCCGTTGGTGAGGGCGAGCTCCTTCGGCGAGAGCACCGGCGGCCGCGTGGACGGCGTACGCCGGGCGGAACCGGTCCACGCCGGACGGGCGGGGCGCTTCACGATCGGGGCGAAGATCTCGGCGATCTCCTCCTTGCCGAGCGTCTCCTTCTCCAGGAGCTGGAGAACGAGGTTGTCCAGCACGTCGCGGTTCTCGACGAGGATCTCCCACGCGTCGTTGTGGGCGGTCTCGATGAGCTTCTTGACCTCTTCGTCGACGAGGGCCGCGACCTCTTCCGAGTAGTCGCGCTGGTGGCCCATCTCCCGGCCCACGAAGGGCTCGGTGTTGTCGCCGCCGAACTTGATCGCGCCGAGCCGCTCCGTCATGCCGTACTGCGTGACCATCGCGCGGGCCGTTGCGGTGGCCTTCTCGATGTCGTTCGCAGCGCCTGTGGTCGGGTCGTGGAAGACCAGCTCCTCGGCCGCGCGCCCGCCCAGCATGTACGCCAGCTGGTCGAGCATCTCGTTGCGCGTCGTGGAGTACTTGTCCTCCTCCGGGAGCACCATCGTGTAGCCGAGGGCGCGGCCGCGGGAGAGGATCGTGATCTTGTGGACCGGGTCCGCCTGGGGGGAAGCCGCCGCGACCAGGGCGTGTCCGCCCTCGTGGTACGCGGTGATCTTCTTCTCCTTCTCGGACATGATCCGGGTCCGCTTCTGCGGGCCCGCCACGACGCGGTCGATGGCCTCGTCGAGCATCTTGTTGTCGATCAGCTTCAGGTTGCCGCGCGCCGTGAGGAGCGCCGCTTCGTTCAGCACGTTCGACAGGTCGGCACCGGTGAAGCCGGGCGTACGACGGGCGACGGCGCCGAGGTCGACGTCCTTCGCGACCGGCTTGCCCTTCTGGTGCACCTTGAGGATCTCCAGCCGGCCCTGCATGTCCGGCCGGTCGACCGCGATCTGCCGGTCGAAACGGCCCGGACGCAGCAGCGCCGGGTCGAGGATGTCCGGCCGGTTCGTGGCGGCGATCAGGATGACGCCGCCCTTCACGTCGAAGCCGTCCATCTCGACGAGCAGCTGGTTCAGCGTCTGCTCGCGCTCGTCGTGCCCGCCGCCCATTCCGGCACCGCGGTGCCGGCCGACGGCGTCGATCTCGTCGACGAAGACGATCGCCGGGGCGTTCGCCTTGGCCTGCTCGAAGAGGTCACGGACACGGCTGGCACCGACACCGACGAACATCTCGACGAAGTCGGAACCGGAGATCGAGTAGAACGGGACGCCCGCCTCGCCGGCGACGGCGCGTGCGAGCAGCGTCTTGCCGGTACCGGGAGGCCCGTACAGCAGGACGCCCTTGGGGATCTTGGCGCCGACCGCCTGGAACTTCGCCGGCTCCTGGAGGAACTCCTTGATCTCCTGGAGCTCCTCGACGGCCTCGTCCGACCCCGCCACATCGGCGAACGTCGTCTTCGGCGTGTCCTTGGTGATCAGCTTGGCCTTGGACTTCCCGAACTGCATGACCCGGGAGCCGCCGCCCTGCATCTGGTTCATCAGGAACAGGAAAACGACCACGATCAGGACGAAGGGCAGCAGGGAAAGGAGGATCGAAATGAACGGGGACTGCTTGGACGGCGAGACCGTGTAGCCCTGGTCGATCTTGCCGCTCTCGTACTTCTGCTGCAGCGTGTCGGCCAGCTGGACACCCTGGTCGCCGATGTAGCTCGCCTGGAACTTGGTGCCGGACTCGCCCGAGAGCTCCTGGCCCTTCTTCAATTCGATCTTGATGATCTGTTCGTCACCGGTGGTCAGCTTGGCCTGCGCCACCTGGTCCTTGCTGATCGCCTGGATCACCTTGCCGGTGTCCACCGATTTGTAGCCGCCCGACGAGCCGACGACTGTCATCAACACGACCACGGCGAGGACGGCCAGCACGATCCACATGACCGGCCCACGGAAGTATCGCTTCACGTCCATCCATACGGGGCGAATCCGCCCCGTCCCTCCTGCCCGTAGGTAAATGCTGCTGTGAGAAAAGACTGTTCTTCGGACGGTACCCCAGCATTGTCACCCGCGACTGCCGGGGACGTCTGTCAAAACCTGCCTCCGAAGTCTGAACGGCGGGAATCACGTGAAAGGTTCCCGCCGTCGGCTCCGGCCGGTCCGGGCCGCCCCCGGGAGCCGGGCGAAGGGCTCCGGGAGGAGGTCAGCCCCCGTAGACGTGCGGGGCGAGCGTGCCGACGAAGGGAAGGTTGCGGTACTTCTCGGCGTAGTCGAGCCCGTAGCCGACGACGAATTCGTTGGGGATGTCGAAACCGACCCACTTGCAGTCGAGCGCGACCTTGGCCGCGTCCGGCTTGCGCAGCAGGGTGCAGATCTCCAGGGAGGCGGGCTCGCGCGAGCCGAGGTTCGACATCAGCCACGACAGGGTCAGGCCCGAGTCGATGATGTCCTCGACGATCAGGACGTGCTTGCCCTTGATGTCGGTGTCCAGGTCCTTGAGGATCCGGACCACTCCGGAGGACTGGGTGCCCGCGCCGTACGACGAGACGGCCATCCAGTCCATGGTGACGGGGGTGGACAGCGCGCGCGCCAGGTCCGCCATCACCATCACTGCGCCCTTGAGGACGCCGACGATGAGCAGGTCCTTGCCCGCGTACTCCGCGTCGATCTTCGCGGCCAGCTCGACGAGCTTCGCGTCGATCTCTTCCTTGGTGAGGAGCACCGACTGGAGGTCGGTGCCCATGTCCTTCTCGTTCACCCGCGTCTCTTTCTCTGCCTGCCGGGTCCGGGGTGTTGCCCCCGCACCTGCGCGGCCGCTCGCCTGCGTGTCAGCCGCTTGTCCTTCAGCTCTGCCGAATGACCAGTCTGCCACCCTGCCGCATGGCTTCGACGCGTCCGGGCAGGTTGATGGCGCGCTGGCCGCGCCATCCGGTGATCAGACGGTCGACTTCCTCGATGTGCCGGGCGAAGAGCGAACCGGCCGGGGAGCCCGCCTCCATGGCGGCCCGGCGCAGGACCCGGCGGCGTACGGCGGGCGGCAGAGCGTACAGCTTGGCGCACTCCAGACGGCCCGCGTCGTCCCGCACGGCGCGGTCGGCCTCGGCGGCCCAGGTGTCCAGCGCGTCGGCGTCGTCGCGGGAGAGCTGTGCGGTACGGGCCAGGGCCTCGACGACCCCTTTGCCCAGCGCCTTCTCCAGGGCGGGCAGGCCCTCGTGGCGCAGCCGGGAGCGGGTGAAGGCGGGGTCGGCGTTGTGCGGGTCGTCCCAGACGGGCAGGGACTGGACGAGGCAGGCCTTGCGGGCGGTCTGCCGGTCGAGCTGGAGGAAGGGGCGGCGGTAGCGGCCAGCCGGGCCCGACGCGGCGGCCATGCCCGAGAGCGAGCGGATGCCGGAGCCGCGGGCGAGGCCGAGCAGCACCGTCTCCGCCTGGTCGTCCCGGGTGTGTCCGAGCAGGACGGCCGCGGCGCCGTGCCGCTCGGCCGCGGCGTCCAGGGCGGCGTACCGGGCGTCCCGGGCCGCGGCCTCGGGGCCGCCTTCGTGGCCGACCTGCACGGCGACGGCCTCGACCGGGTCGAGGCGCATGTCGGCGAGGCGGTCGACGACCTCGGCGGCCCGGGTGTCGGAGCCGGCCTGGAGGCCGTGGTCGACGGTGATCCCGCCGGCCCGGACGGCGAGCTTGGGGGCCTCGAAGGCGAGGGCGGAGGCGAGAGCCATGGAGTCGGCGCCGCCGGAGCATGCCACCAGCACCAGCGGGGTGTCGGGGCGCTCGGGGAGTGCGGCGCGCTGCCTGCCCGCACCGGCTTCGGCGAGCTCGTGGTGCGGGGTGCGCCGGGTGTTTCCGGCGCTTCGGGTGTGTTCGGTGAGTACGTCGTGGAGTACGCGGCGGACCGCCAGGCGTATCGCCGCGACCGCAGGATGGGGACCCATGTCCGGTGCCCTTCGTGAAGTTCGGAGAGATGCCTCGAAGTGCCGGACGGGAAGTGTGCCGTCACTCAGAGTGCGTCGATGGTGACAGAGGCAAGCCGTCCATCGAGCATTGCACGCCTTCCCATGCCCCTACGGTCCCTCGGATGGGTGATTACCGGCGCGTTTCCATCCTGTCGCCCGCCGTCGGACCGGTCGTGGTCAGGACTCTGCCTTACGGTGCACCCTCGCGATCCAGTCCGCGGGCTTCGCGATCTCCGCCTTGGTCGGCAGGGTGTTCGGCGAGGTCCAGACCCGGTTGAAGCCGTCCATGCCGACCTCGTCGACCACGGCCCGGACGAATCGCTCGCCGTCGCGGTACTGGCGCAGCTTCGCGTCGAGGCCGAGAAGCTTGCGCAGCGCCTGGTCGAGGCGGCCGGCGCCGCGCGCCCTGCGCTGCTGGAACTTCTCCCGGATCTCGCCGACGGAGGAGACGACCTCGGGGCCGACGCCGTCCATCACGTAGTCGGCGTGGCCTTCGAGCAGGGACATCACGGCAGTGAGCCGGCCGAGGATCTCGCGCTGGGAGGGCGTCTGGACGAGCTCGACCAGACTGCGGCCGCCGTCCTCGCCGTCCTCGCCCTCGGGGCGGCCCCCGGCCAGGGACTGGGCGGCCTCGCGGAGCCGTTCCAGCAGGGTCATCGGGTCGACGTCGGTCTCGTCGAGGAATGACTGGATTTCGCCCTGCAGATGGTCGCGGAGCCAGGGCACTCCGGTGAACTGGGTGCGGTGGGTCTCCTCGTGGAGCGCGACCCAGAGCCGGAAGTCGTGCGGGTCGACCTCCAGTTCGCGCTCGACGTGCACGATGTTCGGGGCGACGAGCAGCAGCCTGCCGCCGCCGTCGGCCGAGGCCGGGAGCTCGCGGGTGGCCGGGGCGAACGTCTCGTACTGGCCGAGGACCCGGGAGGCCAGGAACGACAGCAGCATCCCCACCTCGACGCCGGTCACCTTGCCGCCGACCGCGCCCAGCACCGCGCCGCCGGCGCCGCCCGCGCGCCGGTCCTGCATCTTGCCCAGCAGCGGGCGGAGCAGCTCGCGGAAACCCGCGACATTGGCCTTGATCCAGCCGGCCCGGTCCACGACCAGGATCGGGGTGTCCTCCGGGTGGGCCCCCTCCGGGATCATCCGGGTGAAGGAACGGACGTGCTCCTCCGAGGCCTTGGCATGCCGGCGCAGCTCCGCGACGACCTCGCGGGCCTCCTCGCGGCTGATCTCCGGCCCCGGCCGCACAAGTCGGGTCGCGGTCGCGACCGCGAGATTCCAGTCGACCATCTCGGCACCACCGATGCTCGTCATGCGTCAACCGTACGTGCTCGGGTCGGTCCGCGGTGTGGTGTTGTCCGGCTCGACGGGACGGGAGGCGAGGGCTGTCCCGCGATCCCAGGCGGATCGGCGCGCGGCGCCGGACGCGTTGCGCCGCAAGGCGGAGGAACCCTCGCGCACTGGCTGTGTGCGGGCTTCGAAGACGCGGCGAGGAACGGGATCTTCGTCTGCTCGTGCGAGAGCCGGGGGCTTGGGGAAGCGGCTGTCCTCGCGCGCCCGCCGGGGGTCATGGGGCAGCCCTCAGGGTGGTGGCGAGGCGGTCGAGGGCGGACTGGGCGTCGGTGGGGGAGGTGGTGCCGGATGCCAGGAAGGCGAAGGCGAGCAGCCGGCCCTGCCGGTCGACGACCGTTCCCGCGAGGGTGTTCACGCCGGTGAGGGTGCCGGTCTTGGCGCGGATCAGGCCGGTGCCCGCGGACTTGCCGGTGTAGCGGTCGCTGAGCGTGCCGCTGAAACCGGCCACGGGCAGGCCGGTGAGGACGGGGCGCAGTTCGGGGTGGTCCGGGTCGGCCGCGCGGGCGAGGAGGCCGGCCAGCAGTCCGGCGGTGACCTTGTCCTTGCGGTTCAGTCCGCTGCCGTCGGCGAGGTCGGCGCCCTTCAGCGGCAGGCCGAGCTTCTTGAGCTGTGCGGTGACGGCCCGTCGCCCGCCGTCGAAGTCGGCCGGTTCGCCCGCGGCCAGGGCGGTCTGCCGGGCGAGTGCCTCGGCGATGTCGTTGTCGCTGTTGGTCAGGGCCCGTTCGACCAGGGCGGAGAGCGGGGCCGAGCGGTGTTCGGCCACCTTCTCGGAGCCGGCGGCCGGGCGGCCGCGCTTCGGGCCGGACCCGGTGGCGATCCCGGCGTCGTCGAGGAACTTCGCGAAGGTGCGGGCGGTGTCGCCGGCCGGGTCGTCGCTGCGCGGGGCGGGTCCGCTGTCGCTGTTGTCGAGCCTGCCCTCGTCGGTCATCAGGGCGCTGACGGGTGCGATGTTCTCGTTGGGGCCGATCGGGTGCCGGGCGGGCCCGGAGTAGCGGGAGGTGTCGTATCCGAGGCGGACCTTGTCGACGCCGCGGTCCTTCAGGGCGCGGGCGGTGTCGGCGGCCAGTTCGCGCAGGGCGGCCTTGTCGAGCGTGGGGTCGCCGCCGCCGACCAGGACGATGCTGCGGGAGTCGGCGGAGGCCCGGACTGTCGTGGCGATGCGGTGCTCGGGGCCGAGGGCGCTCAGGGCGGCGACCGCGGTGGCGATCTTGACGGTGGAGGCAGGCGTCATGGGTGTGTCGGCGCCCTGGTCGTACAGCCGCTCGCCGCTGGCGGTGTCGATGACGACGGCGGTGCGCCGCTTGCCCAGGGCGGGGTCCTCCAGCAGCGGGTCGAGGGCGTCACGGAGCGCGGCATCTGCGCCGTCCGGGGCGGTGCGGGCGTCGGGGGCGGAGTTGTCGACGGCGGCGGCGGAGAGGGCCGTGAGGACGGCCGGGGCGCTGGGTGCGGGGGCCGGTCCGAACGGGGCGGCGGGCTCGTGATGTGCGCCACCTGTTCGGTTCCGGGCGGCGGCCAGGTCCGTCTCGGCCTTACGCTGACCCGAGTCCCAGGGGCCGGCGGCAAGGACGACGCCGGCTGCGAGCACCAGGCCGAGACCGGCGAAGACGGCGGTGAACTGCCGGTCGTTCAGTCCCTTCGACCTGATCACGGCGGCCCGAGGGGTGAGCCTGCTCAGCTTGTCCAGCGGGTTGACCGACGGTCTTTTCACCGGCTCGTCCACCGTTGACCAGCCCCTTTCGCGAGCACACATCTGCGTGGGGGACACTTAATCACCAGTCGTATGTGTTGATCATGGAGGAGCCACCCGTGGAGTTCGACGTCGTTATCGAGATCCCGAAGGGTTCGCGGAACAAGTACGAGGTGGACCACGAGACCGGTCGGATCCGTCTGGACCGTCGGCTCTTCACCTCGACCAGCTACCCGGCGGACTACGGCTTCGTCGAGAACACCCTCGGCGAGGACGGCGACCCGCTGGACGCGCTGGTCATCCTGGAGGAGCCGACCTTCCCCGGCTGCCTCATCAAGTGCCGCGCCATCGGCATGTTCCGCATGACGGACGAGGCCGGCGGCGACGACAAGCTGCTGTGCGTGCCGGCCTCCGACCCCCGGGTGGAGCACCTGCGCGACATCCACCACGTGTCGGAGTTCGACCGTCTGGAGATCCAGCACTTCTTCGAGGTCTACAAGGACCTGGAGCCCGGCAAGTCCGTCGAGGGCGCCGACTGGGTCGGCCGTGCCGAGGCCGAGGCCGAGATCGAGGCCTCCTACAAGCGTCTTGAGGCACAGGGCGGCGCGCACTGACCCGAGGGTCGTGACCCGGTTCCGTTTCCACGGTTCCGGGCAGGGAACGGGCGGTACTCCTTCCGAGGGGTACCGCCCGTTCCGCATGTCCGCCCGGCCCGCGCGCCGGCCTCTTTCCGTCCGTGGGAGGCCCTCTCTCGTCCCCGCCCCGGCCCGTGGCCATACTGGGCACAAAGGGCGCAGCCAACGAGGAGCGAGATCGAGTGGTGGCGGAACAGGGCGGTCCCGAGGACCAGAAGCCCCAGTCCGACGAGGCGCGCAGCGCCTTCGTCCCGCCGGCCGGGGTGGACCGGCGCACGTCCGCCTCCGAAGACGACCAGCCGACCTCGGAATTCGCGATTCCGGCAGGTCTGACGACCGAGACCCAGGCGCCGACGGCGGGTTCCGCTTCGGGTTCCGCACCGGGGTCGGGATCGGGTTCGGACACGATCGGATCCGCCTTCGCCCCGCCGCGCACCTACAGTGCCCGGCACGCGCCGCCCGCCTTCACTCCGGCACACGGCAGCCCGATGATCCGGCTGACCAAGGAGGCCCCCTGGCAGGACCGGATGCGCACGATGCTGCGGATGCCGGTCACCGAACGCCCGGCGCCCGAGACGGTGCAGAAGCCCGACGAGACGGGTCCCGCGGTGCCGCGCGTGCTCGACCTGACGCTGCGCATCGGGGAGTTGCTGCTGGCGGGCGGCGAGGGCGCCGAGGACGTCGAGGCGGCCATGTTCGCGGTGACCCGCAGCTACGGACTGGACCGCTGCGAGCCCACGGTCACCTTCACCCTGCTGTCGATCTCGCACCAGCCGTCACTGGTCGACGACCCGGTGACGGCGAGCCGTACCGTACGCCGCCGCGCCACCGACTACACCCGGCTGGCCGCCGTCTTCCGGCTGATCGACGACATCACCACCGAGGACGCCGAGGTCTCGCTGGAGGAGGCCTACCGGCGGCTGGCGGAGATCCGGCGCAACCGGCATCCGTACTCCGGCTGGGTGCTGACGCTGGCCGCCGGCGGTCTCGCGGGGGCGGCTTCGGTGCTGCTCGGCGGCGGTCCGCTGGTGTTCCTGGTGGCGGCGGTCGGCGCGATGCTCGGCGACCGGCTCGCCTGGCTGTGCGCCGGGCGGGGACTGCCGGAGTTCTACCAGTTCGTGGCGGCGGCGATGCCGCCTGCCGCGCTGGGGGTGGCGCTGACCCTCACCCACTGGTCGGACCTGCAGCCGTCCGCGGTCATCACCGGTGGGCTGTTCGCGCTGCTGCCGGGACGGGCCCTGGTGGCGGGTGTGCAGGACGGGCTGACCGGTTTCTACATCACCGCGGCCGCGCGGCTGCTCGAAGTCATGTACTTGTTCATCGGCATCGTCGTCGGTGTGCTGATGGTGCTGTATCTGGGGCTCCAGCTGGGCGCCCAGCTGGATCCCGGGGCCGGGTTCATCGCCCACGAACGGCCGGTGGTGCAGATCCTGGCGTCGATGGCGCTCTGCTTCGCCTTCGCGATCCTGCTCCAGCAGGACCGGTCCACGGTGCTGGCGGTGACCCTCAACGGCGGTGTGGCCTGGGTGGTCTACGGGGCGATGGCCCTTACCGGCAATATCTCGCCGGTGGCCGCGACGGCGACGGCAGCCGGTCTGGTGGGCCTGTTCGGGCAACTGCTCTCGCGCTACCGGCACACCTCGTCGCTGCCGTTCATCACAGCGGCGATCGGCCCGCTGCTGCCCGGTTCGGCCACGTACTTCGGTCTGCTGGCCGTGGCTCAGGGGCGGGTGAACGCCGGGCTCGCCTCGCTGTCGACCGCGGTGGCCACGGCGCTGGCCATCGCGATCGGGGTGAATCTGGGGAGCGAGATCTCCCGGCTGTTCATGCGGGTGCCGGGTGCGGTCGGCGGGGCCGAGCGCCGCGCGGCCAAACGGACGCGCGGCTTCTGAGAGGCTGTCGGGGCGTACGTCAGCGCTTGGCGTGCCGGCCGCGCTGGCCCGAGGACGGGCTGCCCCCGATGGACGGGTTGGGGCGCTCGCCGCCGGACGCCGCTTCCTTCTTCGACCTGGAGCGGGCCCGCAGGTACTCGACCGCGATCGGCAGCACCGAGATGAGCACGATCAGGATGAGAATCGCTTCGATGTGCTTGTGGACGAATGCGATCTGGCCGAGGGCCGCGCCGAGCAGCGTGACACCGACGCCCCAGAGCACTCCGCCGATGATGTTGAACAGGATGAACGAGCGGTAGTTCATCCGGCTCACACCGGCGATGATCGGGGTGAACGTACGCACCACGGGCACGAAGCGGGCCAGGATCAGCGACTTCGGTCCGTACTTCTCGAAGAACTCGTGCGCCTTCTCGACGTTCTCCTGCTTGAAGAGGCGGGAGTCCGGGCGCTTGAAGAGCGCGGGGCCGACCTTGCGGCCGAAGAGATAGCCCACCTGGTCGCCGACGATCGCGGCCAGTGCCACCAGGACGCAGACCAGCCAGAGCGGTGTGTGCAGCTTGCCCGCCGTCACCAGCAGCCCCGTGGTGAACAGCAGGGAGTCGCCGGGCAGGAAGAAACCGATCAGCAGTCCTGATTCGGCGAAAACGATGACCAGCACACCGATCAGTCCGAACTGCCCGATGAGATAGTCCGGGTCCAGCCAGCTCGGTCCGAGCGCAAGCGTATTCAAGGGTCCGGGCTCCTGGATCGTTCGATGGCGGCTGCGTGGCTGCCCAAAGCTATCAACGCCGGATGACGCCCCCGGGTTCCAGATGGCCCCCACGAAGCCCGGCCGGGGACACACTCCGGATCAACCGGGACAAAGCTGCCCCCGGAGGTGCCGCACGACGGAAATTGAGGACTACGGCGGCGGCCGGACGCGGCCGACGTGGGCACGGAAGTGTGCGCGTACGGCACCGCGGCCGTGATCAGCCGGGGCCAGGGTCTTCCGTTCGGATCGTGCCGGGCTCGCGGGGTCCGGCGCGCACGCCCGCCGCGGGGCGGGGTGCCCCGCCCCGCGGCGCTCAGGCCAGGCGCCGGGCGTTGGCGTCGATCGCGTCCCGCAGATGCTCGGCCAGGCCCGGCCGCACCGAGTCGTAGAACGCGCGGAACCGCGGGTCGGACACATACATCTCACCGAGCCCCCGGTGCATCTCGGCGGAGCACTCGTAGAACCACTTGCCGATGTGGAGCCGGTGGGCCTCGGCCAGCTCCATCGCCCGTT
Organism: Streptomyces sp. NPDC001880; assembly: GCF_053594575.1. Taxonomy (NCBI): domain Bacteria; kingdom Bacillati; phylum Actinomycetota; class Actinomycetes; order Kitasatosporales; family Streptomycetaceae; genus Streptomyces; species Streptomyces sp. NPDC001880. The sequence continues at coordinate 167,876 of NZ_JBSFET010000006.1, read as the reverse complement.
CTCCGGCGGCCGGCTCCCCGGCCTCCATCAGCGCGTCGTAGGCGGCGCCCCATTCGGCCGCCTCCGCCTGCATTCGCTTCCAGTCGTCCTTGGTGTATCGGGCGACCCGGCGCTGCGACTCGGCGTACGCGTCGGTGCCGCCCCAGCGGCGTTCGGCCTCCTCGGCGTGCTCCTCGGGGTCCTTGCCCCCGAAGACCTCGAACTTCTCCTCGGGTGTGAGGTTGATGCCCATCTTCCGTGCCTCCATGGCTGTCTCGACGGCGTCGGCCATCCTTCGCAGCTCGGCGATCCGGTCGAACAGCAGCCGGTGCTGGCGCCGCAGATGCTCCTGCGGGTCCGCCCGCGGATCGTCGAGCAGTACCGCGATCTCGTCGAGCGGGAAGCCGAGCTCCCGGTAGAACAGGATCTGCTGGAGCCGGTCGAGATCACCGTCGTCGTAACGGCGGTGCCCGGACCGGCTGCGCCCACTGGGCGAGAGCAGTCCGATGCCGTCGTAGTGGTGCAGGGTGCGCACCGTGACTCCGGCGAATCCGGCGACCTGTCCCACGGGGTACTCCATGACTCCCCCGCTCCCTTCTTCGATCGGGTGCGTCCCGAGCCTGGGTCCTGACGCGACGTGAGGTGCAAGTCCGCAGTGCCGCCCGACACCATTCGAGGGGTTGTATATCTTTTTAGGCCGTTATGGTGATCCGGTGCCCACCGAATCCTCCGCTCTCGCCGAATCCGCTCCCGAGCCCACCCCCGTACGACGGCTGCTGCCCGTCATCGTGCCCGCCGTGGCCGTCGGGATCCTCTGCGCCCTCGTCCTGCTCGGCATCGACCTGCTTGCGGAGAAACTCCAGGGCGTGCTCTGGGAGACGCTCCCCGACGCACTCTCCGTAGACCGCCACTCCTCGCTGTGGATCATCGTGATGCTCACCGCGAGCGGGCTGGCGGTCGGGCTGCTCATCCGGGTGGTGCCCGGTCACGCGGGTCCCGATCCGGCGACCACCGGGCTGGTCGATCCGCCGCTGCCGCCGGGCGCGGTCCCGGGGCTGCTGCTCGTGACAATCCTCACCCTGGCGGGCGGGATCAGCCTCGGCCCGGAGAACCCGATCACGGCCGCCAACATCGCGCTGGCCTTCTGGCTCGGCCGCCGATTCATGCCCAGCGCGCCCGCAAAGCTCTGGCTCTCCCTCGCCGCGTCCGGCACCATCGGGGCGCTCTTCGGCACCCCGGTCGCCGCCGCGCTGATCCTCTCCGAGATCCTCGCCTCCCGCGCCGAACCGGGCCCGCTCTGGGACCGCCTCTTCGGCCCGCTCGCGGCGGGCGCCATGGGCGCGCTCACCATGACCCTGCTGGCCCGTCCCAGCTTCGACCTGGCACTGCCGGCCTACACCGACCCGCACTGGGGCGACCTGCTCTCCTCCATCGTCATCGCACTGGCGGGCGCGGCGCTCGGACTGCTGGCGGTGTACGCGTTCCCGTACGTGCACCGGTTCTTCCGGACCCTGAAACACCCGGTCCTGGCGCTGACCACCGGCGGGCTGCTGCTCGGCCTGCTGGGCGCCCTGGGCGGCCCGCTCACCCTGTTCAAGGGGCTCGAAGAGGTGAAGGAGCTCGCCGCCGACCCGAGTGGCTGGTCGGCCTGGCAGTTCGCGGGCATGGCCCTGGTGAAGACGGCCGCACTACTGATCGCGGCGAGCTGCGGCTTCCGGGGCGGGCGGATCTTCCCCGCCGTCTTCGTCGGGGTCGCCCTGGGGTTCTGTGCCCACGCCCTGGTCCCGTCGGTGCCGGTGACGCTCGCGGTGACCTGCGGGGTGCTGGGAATCCTGCTGGCCATCACCCGGCAGGGCTGGCTGAGCCTGTTCACCGCGGCGGTGCTGGTCGGCGACACGGCCGTGCTCCCGATACTGTGCATCGCCTCACTGCCCGCCTGGCTGCTGGTGACCGGACGGCCGCAGATGCAACTGCACGAGGACGGTACGCCGCTGAGGTGAGCCGGGCCGCCCGCCCGACGCGCCGGATGCCCACCCCTTCCGTATCGTCGCATCCGTACGGATTCGTCCCGTCAGGTCCGTCGGAGGACTCCGCCATGCCCACGCCCCTCAACGTCGCCGTCGTCTGCTCGTCGACCGGAACCGTCGCCAGGAGTCCACGCTGCCGGCGCTCCACAACACGATCCGTCACTTCGGCGGCATCCTGGTCGCCCCCGACGGCCGCACGGACCCGTCGAAGTTCGTCGACGGCAATCCGTACGGCACCTCGCACGTGGCCGGCCAGGGCGACATCCAGGCCGGCGAGCAGACCCTGGCCGCCGCCCGGGTCCAGGCCGAGCTGGTCGTGAAGTTCACCCGGGCCGTCAAGGAAGGCCCCGCCGCCGAGAGCTGACGGCACCGCACACCGACCGGACCACGGGTCCCACAAGACCGCCGAGAGCCGAGAAGGGCTGTCCGCCGATGCCTCTCCACAAGGGTTCGCCCCCAAGTACGGAAATGCCCGAAGGGCGCCGCAGGCTCGCCCTCAACCCGTTCTACGGGGAGGCCGACCCGGCCGCCGGCATGGAGTCGGCGCCGCCCCGGCACCGGCTGCCCGACGGGCCGATGCCGCCGTCGACCGCGTACGGGCTGGTCCACGACGAGCTGATGCTCGACGGCAACGCACGGCTCAACCTCGCCACCTTCGTCACCACCTGGATGGAGCCCCAGGCCGGGGTGCTGATGGGCGAGTGCCGCGACAAGAACATGATCGACAAGGACGAGTACCCGCGCACGGCCGAGCTGGAGCGGCGCTGTGTGGCGATGCTCGCCGATCTCTGGAACGCCCCCGATCCCTCGGCGACCGTGGGCTGTTCGACGACGGGATCCAGCGAGGCCTGCATGCTCGCGGGGCTGGCGCTGAAGCGCCGCTGGGCGGCCAGGAACGCCGACCGCTATCCGGCGACCGCCCGGCCGAACCTGGTCATGGGCATCAATGTGCAGGTCTGCTGGGAGAAGTTCTGCACCTTCTGGGAGATCGAGCCGCGGACGGTCCCGATGGAGGGCGACCGCTTCCACCTCGACCCGCAGGCCGCGGCCGACCTCTGCGACGAGAACACCATCGGTGTCGTCGGCATCCTCGGCTCCACCTTCGACGGTTCCTACGAGCCGGTCGCGGAGCTGTGCGCGGCGCTGGACGCCCTTCAGGAACGCACCGGTCTCGACATCCCCGTCCATGTGGACGGGGCTTCCGGGGCGATGGTGGCTCCGTTCCTGGACGAGGACCTGGTGTGGGACTTCCGGCTGCCGAGGGTCGCCTCCATCAACACCTCCGGGCACAAGTACGGCCTGGTCTACCCGGGCGTCGGCTGGGTGCTGTGGCGCTCGCCCGCCGAGCTGCCCGAGGAGCTGGTGTTCCGGGTCAACTACCTGGGCGGCGACATGCCGACCTTCGCGCTGAACTTCTCCCGGCCCGGCGCGCAGGTGGTCGCGCAGTACTACACCTTCCTGCGGCTGGGCCGGGAGGGCTACCGGGCCGTTCAGCAGGCGTCCCGGGACGTGGCCTGCGGGCTCGCGCGGCGGATCGAGGAGATCGGCGACTTCCGGCTCCTGACCCGGGGCGACCAGCTGCCCGTCTTCGCGCTGACGACCGGGCCGGACGTGACGGCGTACGACGTCTTCGACCTGTCGCGGCGGCTGCGCGAACAGGGATGGCTGGTGCCCGCGTACACCTTCCCGGCCAACCGGCAGGACCTGGCGGTGCTGCGGGTGGTGTGCCGCAACGGCTTCTCGTCGGACCTCGCCGAGCTGCTGCTGGAGGACATCGGGCTGATCCTGCCCGGCCTGCGCCGCCAGCCGCACCCGATGAGCCACGACCGGCAGGCGGCGACGGCCTTCCACCACTGAGCGGGACCGGCGCCCGCTCACTCGTCGTCGCCGGGGTCCGGCACCCCCGTCGCGTACGGATTGCGCTGCCCCTCGGCGAGCACGCCGACGAAGGGCTCGCCCTCCCCCGCGAAGGTGTACGCCCCGTCCTCGATACGGGCGATCAGCCCGCGCGTCCACTCGGCCCCGGCGTCTGCCGAATGGACCCACAGGTTCATGATCTCGCCGATGTGGCCGATGGACCCGAGCCCGGCCTCCGGCACGTAGTGCTCGGTGACCGTGGCCCGCCAGGCCGCGAGACCGGCGACCCGCTCCTTGAGCAGCGCGACCGCCTCGGACCGCTCCAGGTCGACGATGCCGCCGAGGGCCGCCGACAGCACGTCCGGCTTCTGGTCGTACGAGGTCAGCGCCGCACGCAGCAGCGTGAAGTACTCCTCGTCGCCCCGCTCGGTGATCTCGTACTCGGTACGGGGCGGGCCGCCCGCCGTGCTCGGGGCGGTCTCGTGGGCGAGCAGCAGCCCTTGCTTCGCCATCTGCTTCAGCGCGTGGTAGACCGACCCGGGCTTGGCATTGGACCACTCGTGCGCACCCCAGTACTCCAGGTCGTTGCGGACCTGATAGCCGTGCGCCCGGCCGTGCTGGCGCACGGCGCAGAGGACCAGCAGCCGGATCGCGGACATCTCACGCACCCTTTCTACTCAACTTTGACGAGAGTAGCCCCCCGCCTCGGCGACCAGCTCGAAGGCGGTCCGGCCGTCCAGGGACTCCCGGATGATGTCGGCGTGCCCGGCGTGCCGGGCGTGCTCCTCGACCAGATGGGCCAGCAGCCACCTCATCGAGACCCGCTCGTCCTTCGGGAACCAGGGCGCCTCCGGCAGCGGGAAGGTGTCGTCCAGGCTGGGCACCGAGCGGATGAACCCCTCCATCTCGACCATCAGAAGGGGAAGGCCGCCCGGCCGTGCTGGATGGAGATCCACTTCCGGGTGGTGAACGCGTCGACGGTCGCCTCACCGTTCAGCCGGCCGGACCCGGAGGACTTCTCGCCGCCGAAGGCCACCAGCGGATCGTCCTGGACGGTGGAGTCGTTGACGTGGAACATCCCGCTGACCACGCGCCGCGCGAACCGCACCCCGCGTTCGGTGCTGCGGGTGTGCACGGCGCCGCTCAGCCCGTACGGGGTGTCGTTGGCGATCCGCACGGCCTCCTCCTCGCCGTCGAAGGTCACCAGCAGCGCCACCGGGCCGAATATCTCCTGGGACATCAGCGGGGAGTCCTCGGGGAGCCCGGCGAGCACCGTCGGCTCCACGAGGTTGCCGCGGGTCCGGCCGCGGACGAGCGCGGTGGCTCCGTCGGCGACCGCCTGGTCGACCAGGGCGGTCAGCGCGTCGGCATGGAAGGTGTTGATGACGGGACCGATCCGGGTCTCCGGGTCGCGCGGGTCACCGGTCCTGAGCGCGGCCACCCTGGCGGTGAACTTCTCGGTGAACTCCCGCTCGACGCGACGGTCCACCAGGATGCGGTTGGCGGCCATGCAGACCTGCCCCTGGTACACGAAACGGCTGAAGACGGCGGCATCGACCGCGTAGTCGATGTCCGCGTCCGCGAGCACCACCAGGGCGCTGTTGCCGCTGAGTTCGAGGATCGTCCGCTTGAAGTGCCCGGCCGCGACCGCGCCGACATGGCGGCCGACCCGGTCCGAGCCCGCGAACGAGATCACCTTGGGCACGGGGTGCTCGATGAACGCGTCCCCGATCTCGGCGACATCGGTGATCACGACATTGAGCAGCCCGGCGGGCAGTCCGGCGTCCGCGAAGATCTTCGCGATCAGCGTGCCGCCGACGACCGGGGCGTTCTGATTGGGCTTGACGACGACCGCGTTGCCGAGCGCGAGGGCGGGGGCGACGGACTTCATCGCCACCAGGAAGGGGAAGTTGAAGGGGCTGATCACGCCGACGACGCCGACCGGCAGCCGGTAGAGGCGGTTCTCCCTGGAGTCCGCCGGGGCGGGCAGGACGCTGCCCGGCGGGCGCAGCGCCCGGTGGATCGCGTCGCGCAGGAACTCCTCGGCGACACGGACCTCGTACTCCGCCTTGACCCGGGTACCGCCCAGTTCGTCGATGATCGCGTCGACTATGTCGTCGTGCAGTTCCCCGACGATCCGCAGCGCGCGGTCCAGGACTTCGCGGCGCTCGTACGGTCCGGTGGTGGCCCAGGAGCGCTGGGCGCGTTCGGCGGCGCGGTAGGCCAGGTCGACCTCCTGCGCGGTCGCGATGGTGATCGCGGCGAGTTTCTCCCCGTTGTAGGGGTTGAAATCGATGATGTCCCACGAGCCGGTACCGGTCCGCCACTCACCGTCGATGTATTGGTCGGCCAGCTCGTAGAAGAAGGACATGCGATCCCTTAACTCAGGTGCAGACTCCGTCGAACCGTCATCGTACTGACGAATCAGATGAGTTGAAGCAGACCGCGAAGCAGATCACGGCTCCCCTCGGGCCCCGGGCTGTCCTCGTGCAGCCGCGTCATGGCCTTTTCGTACTGGGCGACGTCCTCGGCCTTGTCCAGATAGAGCGAACTTGTCAGCTGCTCCAAATAGACAATGTCCGACAGATCGGATTCGGGGAATCGCAGCATCGTAAAGGAACCGCCCTCGCCGGCATGCCCGCCAAAACTGAAGGGCATGACCTGGAGAGTGATGTTGGGCTGCTCCGACATTTCGATCAGATGCCGCAATTGCCCGCGCATCACTTCACGGTCGCCGTACGGCCGGCGCAGCGCCGCCTCGTCCAGTACGGCATGGAAGTGGGGGGCGCGTTCGGAGACGAGGGCCTTCTGGCGCTCCAGCCGCAGCGCCACGCGGCGGTCGATCTCGACGGCGGGCGCGGCGCCCATGCCGCGGGTGACGACCGCGTGCGCGTAGGCCTCGGTCTGCAACAGGCCGTGGACGAACTGGACTTCGTACACCCGGATGAGCGACGCCGCACCCTCCAGGCCGATGTATGTCTGGAACCAGCCGGGCAGCACGTCTCCGTAACTGTGCCACCAGCCCGCCACATTGGCCTCACGGGCCAGGCCGAGCAGAGCGTCCCGCTCCGCTTCGTCCGTGACTCCGTAGAGCGTGAGCAGGTCCTCGACGTCCCTGGCCTTGAAGCTCACCCGTCCCAACTCCATGCGGCTGATCTTCGATTCGGAAGCCCGGATGGAGTAGCCGGCCGCCTCACGGGTTATGCCGCGCGAGTCGCGCAGCCGCCTGAGCTGCGAGCCCAGCAGGATGCGCCGCACCACAGATCCACTCGACTCGCCTGCCGCCACTGGCCCGGTCCTCCCCATCGCTTCCTGGACACCGGGGCTCCCCCCTGAACCCCAAGTGCCGGATTCTGCCATCAAAACGCTTCAGCCCGTACTCATTCGATTACGGAAATGAGAAGCCTTACAGAGAGCCGCGAAAATACCCGTGGGAAGAAATGACCAAGAACCGGCACGGGTTCGGACAGGTCAGGCGCGTGCACGTGCATCTGCCCTTGCATCTGCCCAGGGCATTGGGAACCATGGGGCTCGCGCACCTGCGTGCTCGTTCGTGTTGTGCCGCTGTACCCCCCGCAGTACCGATACAGCCGCGAATCCCGGGAGTGCCTCGCATGGGGACGAATGGATCGACGATGCTCGAGCCGTTACGGCAGGGGCTTCCCCCCATCGATCCCTCAGCCGTCTCCGGATCGGCGACCTGCACCCTGCCCGCCCGCTACGAAGCGGTGGGCGGAGCAAGGCGGTTCACCCGGACGACGCTGAACGCATGGGGTCTTTCCGAGCGCTTCGACGATGTCGCACTCGTGGTCTCCGAACTCGTCACCAACGCCCTGCGGCATGCCCTGCCCCCGGACAGCGGCGCACCCGATTCACAGGATCCGCCCGTACGGCTGCACTTGATGCGCTGGAGTTCACGCCTGGTGTGTGCCGTGCGCGATCCCAGCCAGGAGAGCCCGATCGCCTCCGAGGCGCCGGACTGCGCCGAATCCGGCCGCGGTCTCTTCCTCGTGGAGTCCTTCAGCGACTCCTGGGGCTGGCACCCCTCTCCTGAGCCGGAGGTCCCGGGCGCGCTGTCGGCACCGCGCGGCAAGGTGGTCTGGGCGCTGTTCCGGCTCTCCGACGGCGTGTGACCCGGCCGGCCGCGACGAGGGCTCCCGCTCGGACCGTGCCGGGCGGGAGAGCCGCCGGCCGGCGGTCCGGGCCGGACTACGGCCCGCGGAATGTACTCAGCCGCCCGCTATGAGGTGGTCGAACTCCCCGTCCTTCACCCCGAGCAGCAGTGCTTCTATCTCCGCCGGTGTATAGACCAGCGCCGGCCCGTCGGGGTGGCGCGAATTCCGCATCGCCACATCCCCGTCGGGCAGTTTCGCGAACTCCACGCAGGAACCCTGGGAGTTGCTGTGTCTGCTCTTCTGCCAGACGACTCCGCGAAGCTCTGTGGCCGCCATGCCGTTGTACACGTGGTGCACAGGACGCTCCCCGATTTGCAAGGTGCAAGTGTCAACTGTCCGGGATCATAGCTGTGTTCAAATTTCCCTGCATGGGCAGATGCATGCGCGGATGCACGTGCACACGGGGTGTTCTCGCGATTACAGCTTTACCGTACGGACATCCACATGGACAGACGCATCTGATGCCGTTTCGGCTCCGTCTACCCCTGTTCGAGCTCACCATCCCGCCGTATCCCGCTGATAACTTGGCCCGGTCTTTCGTCGACAAGGGGGAATTAAGGATGCGCAGAGGTGTACGTACCGGTGCCGTGATCGCCACCGGAATCCTCACCGCGGTGGCACTGACCGGCTGCAGCAGTGACAGCAAGAAGAACGACGAACCGGCCGGCGGCTCCGGCGCCGGGCAGACCGCCCCGGCTCCCGGCGACGACAGCGGCTCCGAGACGGACGCCGCGGCGCTGGAGGGCGGTTGGGCCGGAAAGACCGACGGCAAGGCAGTCGTCCTGTCGGTGTCGTCGGGGAAGGCCGCACTCCTCACCGAACAGCACGCCTGCACGGGCACCGCACAGGGCACGGGCAAGGTGACACTCACGCTGAAGTGCGTCGACGGCGGCGAAGACCGCACCACGGGGTCCGTCGAGTCCAACGACGGCAAGACCGTCGTGGTGTCCTGGGACAGCGGGGTCAAGGACACCCTGGCCAAGACCGACCCGGGCGCACTGCCGTCCGGCCTGCCGGACCTGGAGGGCCTGCCGACACCCTGACGGATTCCGCACGCTCCGTCAGACCGCTGTATCCCCGGGCGGGTTGCGGGCCGGCTCGGGCTTCCTCCCCGGTTTCCCGTCCAGTCCCCGGGAGAACTCCTCCAGGGCATCGAGGAGGAGGTGGGCCCCTTCCCGTACGAAGGGGTCCGCCTCGCCCTCGTCCGTGCGCTGCCGCGCGTCCCACTGCGCCAGCGCCTCGCGCACCTCGGTCCAGTCCGGCACCCGCCGCTCCCGCACCGCCTTCGCGCCCTGTTCGGTGGCCCGGCGCAACGCCTCGGCCAGGCGTGCCGCGTCCGGTACGGGGGTGGCGCCGCCGCCCGGCAGATGGGCCTCCAGCAGCATCGCGGCCCGGCCGAGCTGGGCGAGCGCGTGCTGGGTGTCGTCGGCGGCGGCGCGGGAGAGGCCGCGGTTGCGCACCGGTTCGTGCTGGGCGGCGGCCAGCGCCTCCTGCCAGGCGACCCGGGCCTCACGGGTGTCGAGCAGCGCGGAACGCACGTCGTCGTGGCCGCGCGCGGCCGGCTCGGCGTACTGGTCGACCACCGAGGCGGCGTACCGCCCGTCCGCCTTCAGCCAGTCGCCGAGCCGGCCCCGGAGCCTCGGCGTCTCCCAGGCCGGGTAGAGGGCGTACGAGATCATCGCCAGGAGGCCGCCCGCGAGGGTGAGGACGACCCGTTCGAGCACGGTCTGCGACCAGTCGTCGCCCGCCATGCCGAGCAGGAAGACGACATACGCCGAGATGCAGGCCTGGCCGACCACGTACCCGGTGCGCATCAGCAGATACATCAGCAGGGCGCAGAACACGGAGAACACCGCGGCCATGGTCACCCCGGGGCTGGTGGTCTCGACGATCGCGGTGGCGAGCGAGACGCCGACGATCGTGCCGCCGAACCGGGCCACGGACCGCCCGTACGTCTGGGAGAACTCCGGCCGCATGACCATGACGGCGGCCATCGGCGCCCAGTAACCGTGACCGAACGGCAGCGCGGTGCCGATGAGATAGCCTCCGGCCACGACGACGGAGACCCGGACGGCGTGCCGCAGGATCGGTGACCCCGGGCGCAGTTCGGCGCGCATCGCCCTCAGGGCGACGGGGAGCAGCCGCAGCAGGGTGGGGCGGCGGCGGTGCGGGGCCGCGGGAGTCCCGTCCGCGGGCGCCTTGATGGCCTCGGCGGCCTCCTCGGCCCTGGCGTCCTGCTCCTTCGTGCCCTCGCCCTCGGCCGTTTCGATGACGTCGGAGAGCAGCGCGCCGAGCCGGTCGGCGGCGCGCAGCGGCGGGCCGGTGAGGAGCGTCCCGGTGTCCGGGGTCTTCAGCGCGGCCACGGCGGACGGGGCGAGTTCGACCGGGTCTCCGTGCCGGATCGCGCGGGCGGCCGAGTCGAGCACCGATCCGGCGGCGGCGAGCAGCTCGCGGACCCGTTCCCGCTCCGGCCCTTCGGACGGCACGCCCAGCGACGGGTCGGCGAGCGAGGCGAGCACCGGCCTGATCCGCTCGGCGACCCCTCGCGGACCCCGCAGCTCGGGCGGCCGGCGGCGGGCCTGGCGCGGGGTGACCGCGGCGGCGCTGCGGGCCGTCATCAGCGGAACCGGGTCGAAGGGGGCGAGCGGGTCGTGGCGCAGCCGGCGGGCGTAGTCGGCCTCGGCGGCCAGCGCGTCGGCGAGCGCGTCACGCTGGGCGCCCCATCTCCGTACCGGGAACAGGACGATCAACGCCGCCTGCACCAGGCCGCCGAACAGGATCATCACGGCGTGCAGGGCCGAGTCCGCGACGGAGGTGGGCAGGGTGACCGTGACCAGCATGATCGCCACGTTCGACGCCGCGATGATGCCTGCCGTCGGCCCGGCCGCCCAGGCCAGGCCCGCGAGGAACGTCCAGAGCACCAGCAGGGCGAGGAACAACAACAGCCGGGAGCCGGTGAGATAGCCGAGGAACGTCGACACGGCGAGGCTCGCCCCGGAGACCAGGGCGAGCACGGGCCGGGGGCGCCAGCTGCGCTGGAAGGTGGCGATGGCCGCCTGGAACGCGCCGAACGCGGAGCTCGCGGCGACCACGGGCCCGAAGAACGCGAGGCTGATCCCGATGACGAGGGCGAGACCGGCCGCGCCGCGGATCGCGATGAGCGGTTCGAGGCGCCGCCGCTCGATCGACAGGCCCGAGCGGGCGGTCTCCTTCAGCGCCCGGAGCCAGCTCATGCCCAGAGCCTAACCGGAATCACCGTTTGGTCCGAGTTGCCGGAAATCCGCTCGCGATGGCGGCGCCTACCACTTGCCGCGCCCGTCTCGCAGCTCCGGACCGCTCGCGGCGGCGCCTACCACTTGCCACGCCCACCCCGCAGCTCCCCACCGCTCGCGGTGGCGGCGCCTACCGCTTCCCGCGCCCGCCGCCGAGCTGCGGACCGTTCCCGCCCATCCGCGCCCGGTCCGCCGCGGCCGTGCCGTGGGTCCAGCCGTCCAGGTCGGTGGCGCCCCGGACCCGGGTGGTCGTGGTCTCGGGGAACATCCGCTCGGCGGTGTCCGTGACGGCCATGTCGCGGGCGGCGAGCACCGGGAGCAGATGAGGGGCGCCGGACCCGGCCGGACCGGCCCCGCCCCCACCCTCGGCCTCGGCCTCGGCGGTGACACGGGCAGCGTCGGCGGCGAGCCTGCTGCCCAGGCGCTGGGCGTACGCCATCAGGAACGACTGCCGGAACGTCTTGGTCCGCTTGCGTCCGCCGGCCCGCTGTCCCGCCTCCGCCTTCGTCATCGCCGCCGTGCCCTGGACCAGCAGGGAGGTGTACAGCAGTTCCACGGCGTCCAGGTCCGGCTCGAAGCCGACCACCGTGGAGAAGCCGAGGTCACTGTTCCACACCGCACGGCAGCGGTTGGCGGCGGCCACCGCGTCGAGCAGGATCGCCTTCGCCGTCTCGTACGGCGCGTCGACCCCGATCCGGCACGCGCCCGGCGCCTCCTTGCTGTGGGTGCGGGCAGCGAGCAGGGCCTCGTCGATGGAGTGCCGGGCCATCAGCTCCTGCGCCTTGGTGGTCAGGGCCTCCGCCTCCTCGGGGAAGCCGGTCGCCTCCGCCTTGGCGAGCAGGGCACGGATCCGGGTCAGCATCCGGGGCTCGTCGTGCGCGGGCGGCAGCCGAAGTCCGTGCGGGGCGGCGCCGGGCGGGGGCCCGACCGGCTCGATGGCGGGAAGCCGGAGCAGCAGCCGGTACAGGCCGAGGACGGCGCAGGCATAGGAGAAGCGGTCCGGGCGGTTGCGGGGCGGGGCGTCCGGGAGTGCGTCGAGCTGGGACCGCCAGCGCGGCGGAAGCCTCTCGTACCGGGCGGTCTCCGAGCCGATCAGCCCGGCGGCGAGGCCGGCCGCGTTCTCGTCGAGCTCGCGGCGGACGAGGCGTACGACATCGGCGGGCTGCCAGCCGCGCTCCCAGGCCCGGCGGACGAACTCCTCGCCGCGCCGGAACAGTTCCGCGTCGGCCGCCGGGTCGGCGGCGAGAAGGGAGGCCCCGGTGTCGAGACCGGCGTCGCCGTCCGAGTAGAGGGCTGCCGCGAATGCCTGATCGACCACCGGTTCCATGAGGTCAGGGTAGGCAGGGCGGTGTCCCCTCCTACGGCTGGCCCCGCCCCTGGCCGGCCCTGCCCCGTGGACGGGCTCCGGTGGTCGTGACCACGGGGCTCGGAGACGCTTCGACAGCGAGGCCGGCCACAGACTCACTCATCCACACCCTGTGGATATCGAACCCCCGCACGATCCCGGAGGCTCGCCCCGGTGACGCGGGACGACGGCGGGGGCGCCGTACGCGCCCGGCACGCGCCCGACGCCGTGGGTGCGGACGCGCCCGTCGCCGAGGTGTGCGCACATCTGCCGCGTTGTCGCCGATCGACAACGCACTTTCCCTCACCTCTCAGCTGCGTTCGAGCAGGGGAGACCCCACCCGCCTCGATCCTCCGCCTCGCAGCTGCACGCACCCGGCCCCGCCCCTTCTCCCGCCCTCCCATTGCCGACCGGTCTTAGTCCATCCAGCGACACCCGCTGACGGTGCATCCGCTTTCTTCCTTTTGTCGCGATTTCGCATGCTTTCATCTCGCCATGAAGGCGACCAGGCGACCCATGGAGGCGAACCGATGATGACCGGAGACCGACAGCAGGACAGCGGCGCAGGGGCGATCACGTCACGACGGCGGATCCTTGCCGCCGCCGCCCTCGCGCCCGTACTGACGGTGGCGAGCCCCACCACCGCCCGTGCGCTGCCCACCGGGACGGCCGGGGCGAGGCACAACGAAGCGGGGCACGGAAAGCGGGTCAGGCCGGTGCCGACCGGCCTCGCCGACTGGGCGGACGTGGCGAACGCACTGGGCCGCACCGGCAGCATGCTGCGCGACACGATCTACCACACGAGCTTCCCCCGACGGGATCTCCGCGTGGTCTCCGACGGCATCGTCGTCACCCCGGGGCTCGCGCTGGGCACGCATGTGGCCTTCGTCCGCTACGCCGACGGCACCACGATGCTCATGGGCGACGTGGTGGTCACCGAGCAGGAGCTCCAGCAGGTGACCGACGCATGGCAGGCGCACGGGATCGAGCAGACCGCGCTCCACAAGCACCTGCTCTCCCACACCCCCGACGTCTGGTGGGCCCATGTCCACGGACACGGTCACGACGCGGTCGCCATGGCCCGCGGGCTGCGCGCGGGCTTCGACCGCACCGGCACCCCGCCGCCCGCGCCACCGCTGCCGTCGGCCCCGGTCGACCTGGACATCGCCAGGATGGAGGCGGTGCTCGGCGCCAAGGGCTCCATCGACGGCGAGATCTACAAGATCACCTTCCGCCGCCGCGAGACCATCGCGGACGGCCATCTGATCCTGCCTGCCGGCCTGGGGTCGACCAGCGCGTTCAACTTCCTGCCGGTGGGTGGCGGCCGGGCCGCGCTCAGCGGCGACTGCGCCATGATCGCCGACGAGGTCCCGCACGTGCTGCGGGCCCTGCGACGCGGCGGGATCAAGCTCGTCGAGCTGCACAACCACCATCTGTCGGAGGACCCCCGCCTGCTCTTCGTCCACTTCTGGGCGGTGGGCGACGGCGTCGAGCTCGCCCGCGCCCTGCGCCCCGCGGTGGATGCCACCGACGTCGTACCGAACGCCTGAGACCCCGGCCGCGCCGGTCGTACACCACCGGACCCGTGCCGGTCGCCGGACCGCATTGCGCCGGTCCAGCGACCGGCACCGTCGAATCCGTTCTGCATATGGACCAATCGGCCCGGACCGGCGCGTGGCCCCGTCGGCGATCGGGCACCCATGTCCCGTCCAGCCCGCACCTTCCATGAACCACCCGTCAGACCCCCATCTGGAGCTCCGCATGGAACCAGTCGCCGGCGCACGGCACTGCCCGTTCGACTACGCCGAGGCCCTTGAATTCGACCCGGTGCTCAGGCACTTGATGACCGAAGAACCCGTATCCCGCATCCGTCTCCCGCACGGCGACGGCGAGGCGTGGCTCGTCACCGGCTACGACGACGTGCGTACGGTGACCACCGACCGGCGCTTCAGCCGCAGCGCCATCATCGGCCGGGACTTCCCGCGCATGACCCCCGAGCCGATCGTCCAGGACGAAGCCATCAACGTCATGGACCCGCCGGGCAGCAGCCGCCTGCGCAGCCTGATCTCGAAGGGCTTCGCTCCCCGCCACATGGAGCGCATGCGGGTACGTACGCAACATGTGGTCGACGAGCTGCTGGACCGCATGGAGGAGCACGGCGCCCCGGCCGACCTGTTCGCGCATCTGGCCGCCCCGCTGCCACTGACCACCATCTGCGAGGTCCTCGACATCCCGGAGGCCGACCACGCGCAACTGCGCGGCCACGCCCGGACCATGATGGACACCACGGTCGAGAACAAGGAGGCGGCGATCCGGTCCAAGGCCGAGCTCCGCGCCTACTTCGGGGAGTTGACCGCCGAACGGCGTGCCAACCCGGGTGACGACCTGATCAGCGCACTGGCCACCGCGCGCGACGGGGACGAGATCCTGAACGACCAGGAACTGACCGTCATGGCCATGGTCCTGCTCATCACCGGCCAGGACACCACCACGTACGAGATCGGGAACATCGCCTACACGCTGCTCACCAGGCCCGATGAGCTCGCCACGGTGCGCGATCGCCCCGAGATGCTCCCGCAGGCCATCGAGGAGCTGCTGCGCTTCATCCCCTTCCGCAAGGGCGTCGGCATCCCCCGTGTCGCCACCGAGGACGTGGAGCTGAGCGGAGTGCGGATCCGGAAGGGGGACATCGTGCACGTCTCCTATCTGACGGCCAACCGGGACGGCCGCAAGTTCGACCGCCCCGACGAGCTGGACCTGGAGCGCCAGGGACCGTCCCACATGACCTTCGGGTGGGGCGGGCACCACTGCCTCGGCGCCCCGCTCGCGGCCACGGAACTGGAGGTCGCCATCGGAACGCTGCTGAAGCGCTTCCCCGCCCTGAAGCTGGCGACACCGGCCGAGGAAGTGCGCTGGAACAAGACGTCGATCTGGCGCTATCCCCTGGAACTGCCCGTCACCTGGTGACCGGGGACCGCGGGGTGACTCGCCCGTCGTGGGCGACTCACCCGTCGCGGCCGTGGCCGACGCCGGGCCGTCATCGATCATGCGTCGGCCCACGGCGTCCGGCAACCGGGGAGGTCCCGGGGCGCCGGACGCCCCGGAGACTCCCGGCACGAAGCCCAGCCGCACGGCGATGTACGCACCGCCCGCGACGGGCCGTGCGTACATCGCCGTGCGGCTCGACATGCGGCCCCGATCCGCCTGCCGTAGCGTGTACCCGACGGCCACCCCAGCCGTGGCGGAACCTCCTTTCCGCCCACGAACGGCTAGGACTCAGTCTTCCGACGGTCGGCCCGTCCGCGCCCGTTCCAGGGGTACCTGACCCGGCGCCGGAATCCACCACAGCTCCACGTCCGCGCAACGCCGCGCGTACGGAGCCGCAGTGGCCGTCTCCGGCAGGCGAACGCCCCGGAACCCTTCGGGCCCGGCCGTGTGGACCATGTCCGCTAGGAGGAGTTCCATGGCGGTTCTCTGCAAGCCGGCCATCGCGGTTCCCGAGTACATCATCACCAACGAGGAAACCCTTGAGCTGGCTGAACGGTTGCACGGCGACCATCCGCAGCTCGACCTGGTTCTTCGTCTGATCGAACACACCGGGGTGCAGAAGCGGCATCTGATCCAGCCGATCGACAAGGTGTTGCAGCACCCGGGCTTCGACGCCCGCAGCATCACGTACGAGGAACACACCAAGGCCCGGGTCCCGGCGGTCGTGCGCCGGGCGCTCGACCACGCCGAACTGGAGCCGCAGCAGATCGACTTGATCGTCTACGTCTCCTGCACCGGCTTCATGATGCCGCCCCCGACCGCGTGGCTCATCGGGGAGATGGGCTTCCGGCCGGAGACCCGGCAACTGCCGATCGCACAGCTCGGCTGCGCGGCGGGCGGTGCGGCCGTCAACCGGGCGCACGACTTCTGCACGGCCTACCCCGACGCCAATGTGCTGATCGTGGCCTGCGAGTTCTGCTCGCTCTGCTATCAGCCCACCGACCTCGGTGTGGGTTCGCTGCTGTCCAACGGTCTGTTCGGCGACGGCATAGCCGCCGTCGTGCTCCGCGGCAGCGGCGGCACGGGAGTACGCCTGGAACGCAACGGCTCGTACGTCATCCCGGCCACCGAGGACTGGATCTCCTACGCGGTCCGGTCCACCGGGTTCCACTTCCAGCTCGACAAGCGGGTGCCCGGAACCATGGAACCCCTCGCACCGGCCCTGGAGGCGCTCGCCGAGGAGCACCAGTGGAACGCCGGAAAGATGGACTTCTACATCATCCACGCGGGCGGTCCGCGCATCCTGGACGACCTGAGCCACTTCCTGGACGTGCCGCCCGAGGCGTTCCGCTTCAGCCGCGCCACGCTCACCGAGTACGGCAACATAGCCAGCGCCGTGGTGCTCGACGCCCTCGGTCGCATGTTCGACGAGGCCTCGGCTCTCGACGGTCACCGCGGCCTGATGGCCGGCTTCGGCCCCGGCATCACCGCCGAGATCTCCCTGGGCACCTGGACCTCCGAATCCGATTCCTGACGCCCTGCGCTCCCCCGGTCCCGGCGCCGTCCCCGGCGCCTGCGGACCGGGGGACACCCGCCACCCGCCACCGTGCGTCCGAGTACCAGCATCGATGTCAGTGCCGGGTGCCAGACTCACAGGCATGACCGAACGTTGGGCTCTGGCCATGACGGAGACCGGCGGCGCCGTCCTGGCCCCGCTGACCGCCTCCGGCCTGCCCGCCGCCCCGGTCGTCACCGAGCCCGATCTCGTGGCGGCGGTCCGCGCCCGCCCGGACGTCACCCGCTGGGTGTGGCGCTCCACCGCCGAGATCTACCCACGGCTGCTCGCGGCCGGCGTCCCCCTGAGCCGCTGCTACGACATCGAGGTCGCCGAATCCCTCCTGCTCGCCCATGAGGGCCGCCTCGGCGAGCCCCGCTCGGCGTCCGCCGCCCACGCCCGACTGCACAACGCCCCCGTACCGCCCGACCCCCCGCCCCGCTCCGCGGAGCCCGGCTCGCAGTCCTCGCTCTTCGAGCCCCCGTCCGGCACCCAGCTGCCCTTCGACGGCCTGCTCCAGGTCTACGCCGACCAGCTCCGCCGCCACGACGCCACCGAGCACCCCGGCAGAATGCGCCTGCTCACGGCCGCGGAATCGGCCGGAATGCTGGTCGCCGCCGAGATGAACCGGTCCGGCCTCCCCTGGCGCGCAGACGTCCACCGGGAGGTCCTCCACGAGTTGCTCGGCGAGCGTTACGCGGGCGGCGGTGAGCCCCGCAGACTGGCCGAGCTGGCCGACGAGGTGTCGGCCGCCTTCGGCAGACGGGTCCGCCCCGACCTCCCCGCCGACGTGGTGAAGGCCTTCGCGCAGGCCGGCATCAAGGTGAAGTCCACCCGCCGCTGGGAGCTGGAGGAGCTGGACCACCCGGCGGTGCAGCCCCTCATCCAGTACAAGAAGCTGTACCGGATCTGGACGGCGCACGGCTGGAGCTGGCTCCAGGACTGGGTGCGCGACGGCCGCTTCCGCCCCGAGTACCTGCCGGGCGGCACGGTCAGCGGCCGCTGGACGACCAACGGCGGAGGAGCGCTGCAGATCCCCAAGGTGATACGGCAGGCGGTCGTCGCCGACGAGGGCTGGAGCCTGGTCGTAGCGGACGCCGACCAGATGGAGCCCCGGGTGCTCGCCGCGATCTCCCGGGACCCCGGTCTGATGGAGGTGGCGGGCCACGACGGCGACCTGTACACGGCCCTGTCGGACCGGGCGTTCCACGGCGACCGGGACCACGCCAAGCTCGCGCTCCTCGGCGCGGTCTACGGCCAGACCTCGGGCGACGGCCTGAAGAACCTGGCCGCCCTGCGCCGGAGGTTCCCGCTGGCCGTGGCCTATGTCGACGATGCCGCGAAGGCGGGCGAGGAGGGACGCCTGGTACGGACCTGGCTGGGCCGAACCAGCCCCCCGGCGGCCGGGAGCGAGGCGTACGAGGAGGCCGGCATCCCGCAGGAGAGCGCCGAGACCTCATCCACCGACGGCGGGTTCACCCCTGGTCACGCATCGGCGAACGCCCGCGCGCGGGGCCGCTTCACCCGCAACTTCGTGGTGCAGGGCAGCGCGGCCGACTGGGCGCTGCTGCTCCTGGCCGCCCTGCGCGGCTCGCTCCGCTCCGCCGGCCTCCGCGCCGAGCTGGTCTTCTTCCAGCACGACGAGGTGATCGTGCACTGCCCCCGGGAGGAGGCGGAGGCGGTGGTGGCGGCGATCCGGGCGGCCGGTGAGCTCGCCGGGCGGACCGCCTTCGGTGGGACTCCGGTGCGTTTTCCGTTCACTACGGCGGTGGTGGAGCGCTATTCGGACGCGAAGTAGAAGCGCTGCCCGGTCCCTTGCCCGGCACCTCGTCGAACCCGGCCAGCCCTTGGTCGTAGTGCGCCGGAGGCAGATGCCGATGCCGATGCCGGGTATTGAGCAGATGGATGACGAACGCCGCGACCGCGATCATCGCCAGGACGACCACGACCATGACCAAGGTGTCCATGCGATACCGGCCCCCTTCGATGCCCAAGGCCGACCCAGCGGCTCACCGGGAGCCGTAGGTATTCAGGCTACTCCGCCGCCCGGCCCCCCGCTCCGACAGGAACCGGGGCCGGGAAGGGATCCGGGCCGGTGGGGGTACGGAGGTCGGGGACCGGATCGGCGGACGCGCTGCCGGTCAGACCTGCCAGCGCGAGCACACCGACGGCCACGGCGGCGGTGCACGCGGCCAGGGCACGTCTGCGGAGCATGGATCTCTCCACGGAACTCTCCTTGACTTCGGGGGAATTGCCGCCAAGGTAGCCGCGTACACGTCATCCCCAGGAGATCCCGTCCGCCCCCTCACTTCGCGTTATGGGGCCCCTGACCAGCGCCTTCGGTCCCCATCTCGCCACCACGCCGCCACATCCGGCGTCCGCCCCCGTAGGTTCGCCTCATGCGAATTGGTGAGCTGCTGGGTGCGGGACGGTCCGCCGATGTGTACGCCCTCGACGAGAAGTGGGTCCTGCGCCGTTACCGCGACGGCATGGACGCCACCCCCGAATGGATGGTCATGTCCTACCTCGGCGCACACGGCTACCCGCTCCCCCGACTCGGACCCCGGGACTCGGAGACGCCCCCCTGCGACCTGGTGCTGCAACGCCTGAACGGCCCGACGATGCTGGACTCCATGCTGACCGGCGACCTGTCGGCGGCCGACGCGGCGGCCATGCTGGCCGGCCTGCTCGCCGAACTCCACACCGTCCCGGCCCGGCTCTCCCCGCACCCCGAGGACCGGATCCTCCACCTCGACCTGCACCCGGACAATGTGATGCTGACGGACCGGGGCCCGATGGTGATCGACTGGGGCAACACCAGGGAGGGCGATCCGGCCGCGGACCGGGCCATGTCGTCCCTGATCCTGGCCCAGGTGGCGGTCGACCACGACTCCCCCGCTTCGGCGGGCGCCCGCGCACTGCTGGACGCCCTGCTGCCGCACCTCTCCGCCTCCGGCGGCATCCCCGACCGTCGCCTCGCCGAGGCCGCCTCGCAGCGCGCCGCCAACCCGACGATGAGCCCGCACGAGGTGGCGCTCATCGGCCGGGCAGCATCCCTGATCACGGAGCTGACGCCCTGAAAGGCGCCCCCGCCGCCCGGCTCACTTCTCGGCAGGACGCACCGGCAGCGAACAGACGTGCTGCGGGGTCGTCCTGGACTCACCGGGCGAACGAGGACGCGACGACGGCGATCGGGGTGCAGGTCAGGGTCGAACTCATGGACGGCACGGTCGAGACCGAGGAGTGCGGGGAGTGCGAGGTGTTCGCCGGCTCCGCAGGAGCTTCGACCGACTCGGCCCGGAAATGACATCCGCGGCCGCGGAGAAGGCCATGGACATGGCGGTGCGATGTTTCAGCCAACGCTGATCTTGTCAGGTGACCGCGGTGGGCCTTCTCTCGCCCCTCCCGTCCCTTCACTTTTCGAAATTCCGAACGACAAAGTCGCCATATCCCCGCTTTTCGGCCACCTTGCCCGATGGCCTGAATCCATAGCCCCCGGCGGCAAGTGCCTGGTGCCGGCAGAGGGGCGGAATTAACGTGGCAGGGGGCACCGGCACGAGGGGGACGCGGGCATGACTGGCAAAGGGGAGGGGAATTTCGAGAAGTTTTCGAATTCACCACCCTTCGATATCTCCTCACTGAGCGACATACTTTATCTCATCAATTCCCGGAACCTGTTGGATTCCGAAGCCGAGCCTCTCGCAGAACTCGACGAGGCCCGGATCAGTTTCATCCGCGGGCACAGCCGCCTCGCGCTGCGCTCGATCGACGCCATGCTGCGCGGCATGGATCCGTCGGCCCGCGAGTACCTCGACATCGTCGCCCTCCGGCTCCTGGTCGTGGCGATGACGGGGGAGGACGCCGGATCCCTGATCGCCGAGGCCGGTAAGTCGTACCAGACCGGTTCCAAGGCTCTGGATGTCATGGCGCTCTGCCTGAAGGCGAACAGGTGCTGGTACGCGGGAGACCTCATCCAGGGGCTCTGGCTGAATCAGGTCGCGGTCGAGCAGGCCCGCAATGCCGCTCCGATGTGGAAGTTCTACGCGAATTTCCTACTCGCGAAGCGGCTCATCGACATCCACGTCCCTTATCAGGCGGACCGGATCATCCAGGACACGCGGGAACTCGCCGGCAGCGCGGGCCTCTTCGTGTTCGGGCCGATGCCCGAAGCTCTCGAGGCGGTGCGGCACTGGCAGGAGGGACGGCTGGACGAGGCCGAGCGATCCGCCCAGCTCACCATTCGGCTCAGTCAGCAGTACGCCTCGACCTTCGGGGTCAAGATAGCGCTGTCGGTCCTGGCGATGGTGAGCCTGGGGCGTGCGGACTGGGCGAAGACCGCGGAATACCTGGAGGTTTCTCGTACCAGGTCCGAGCTGTACGGCATGCCGGATTCCGTCGCGCGCGCCGAGTGCGGGGAGGTGGCCCTGGCCTACGCCCAGGCAGGACCGCGCGCCGCGGCCGAGCAGATCCGGGTGCGTTGGGCCCGGCTGGGCACCGGTTCGGGGTTCTTCGTCGAGGACCCCGCCCGCCCGGCGTGGCTGATCGCCGTCGCCGGGCAGGCGGGTGACATCGCGCTGGGCGAACGGCTGCTGGGAGAGATCGAGCATCTGGTCGAGATCAATCCCGGCGTGGCCGTGCTGGAGACGGCGGCGGACAGTGCGCGTGCGGCGATGGCGGGAGACCGGCTGGAGCTGTCGACGGTGCTGCCGCTCACCCACCCCACCGCGGCACCGGCTTCCTTCCCGGGCGGGCAGAGCGCGCCGAACGTGCGGCGAACCGCCCGGGAACAGACGGACACCGACGCCGTGGCGAGCACATCGGACGCATCGGCTCTCGTCGCCCGGCTCACCCGTCGGGAGCTCGAGATCGCCCGGCTCGTGGGACGCGGCATGACCAATCAGGGGGCCGCGCAGCAACTCGGGCTCTCTCCGCACACGGTGAACTTCCACCTTCGCAACGTCTTCAGGAAACTCTCGATATCGACGAGGGTCAGGCTGAGCACGATCATGTTGCAGGCGGAGCCGATCATGTTGCAGGCCGAGCACAACCAGCCGGGCGGCGTGGCCACGGCCTCTGCACGACGCCATGACACCCGGCGTTGAGCTGGATCGATCTCCAGCTCTGCGCCGGGGACCGGAGCGCCTGAGTGGACCGGTCGAGCGGACCACGGTGAGTGCTGTGCGGTTCGGCCCCGGCCAGGAGTTCACAGGAGACGGCGAGATCGCCGAAGACCTGCACCAGCGGCCCCGCCAAGCGCGTGGGACGCGGCCCGGTCGACGACGAGTCCCAGGTCGTCCCTGTCGCGCAGCCCGGTAGGAGCGCCGGCCGGCCAGGAAATGCACCCACGGGAGTGCCGCTCCGCGAAGGGCTGTCCCGTAATCCCCGGTGGATCAGCGCGCGGCGTCAGATGCGGTGCATCGCAAGGCGGAGGGGCGTCCGCGTACTGGACGCATGCGGACGTTCCGACAACGCGGCGAGGAGTGGGGTCTCCCCTGCTCGAGCGCAGCCGAGAGCTTGGGGAAGCAGCTGTCGTCGCGCGCCCGCCGGGGATTACGGGACAGCCCTGAGGAGAGGCCGAACATCTTGGCGGAAAGTCGCAGCCCCTTTGCGACGGTCGGCGGAAGCCGGAATGCCGGGCGAAGGCAACCATCGAGGAGCACGGCCACGCGAGGCCACGCGGGACGCCCTGGGACGGAACACCTGCCGATGAGCGGGTTCGACGACCTCCGGGCGACGCTGAGCAAGGCGGCGAAGACCGACGCCTACGAAGCGACCCGTCCTGGCTGGCTGCCGACGACGCTCGGGTCATGACAGAGCCCGATCGTGGAGAACGAGGAAGAAGAGAGCTGGAAAGACGATGGCACATCTGTACGGCATCGATGCCCGGTCCGGCGAGCGTCTGGAGCCCCCGGTCCCGGAGACCACGCCCGAGGAGGTGGCGGAGCGGTGCGCGGCGGCCGACCGAGCGACACCTGTCCTGGCCGCGCTGCCGCTCGGTACCCGAGCCCGGATGCTCGAGGCCGTCGCCGCAGCCCTCGACGCCGTGGCGGACGAACTGATCGCCTCGGCCGACACGGAGACCGCGCTGGGGCGTGCCACCCTGGAGGCCGAACTGGTGCGGACCACCAACCAGTTGCGCCTTCTGGCCGAGGAGGTGCGACGCCCCGACTTCCTGGGCGGACGCACCGAGCCGGGCCCGGACGGCACGCCGTCGTTCCACCGGACCCTGCTGCCCGTCGGCCCGGTCGCGGTGTACGCGGCGAGCAACTTCCCCTTCGCACTGGCCGTCGCCGGTTCGGACACCGCCGCGGCGCTGGCCGCGGGGTGCCCCGTCGTCGTCAAGGCGCACCCCGGCCACCCCCTCACCTCGCGGCGCATCGGCGACATCGTCACCGAGGCACTGCGGGACGCCGGAGCGCCGGACGGCACGTTCTTCGTGGTGCACGGGATGGCGGCCGGACAGGCGCTGATCACGGATCCGCACATCAGGGCCGCCTCGTTCACCGGTTCCCAGACCGGCGGCCGCGCGCTGTTCGACGCTGCCGCCTCCCGCCCCGACCCGATCCCGTTCTTCGGTGAGCTGGGCAGCGTCAACCCCGTGTTCATCACCCGGGCGGCCGTCTCGGCCCATCGGGCGGAGATCGTGTCCGGCTTCGTCACGGCAGCCACCCGCTATGTCGGCCAGCTGTGCACCAACCCGGGGCTGCTGTTCCTGCCCGCAGGCCACAGTCTGGAGGAGGCTCTGGCGGCCGAGCTGTCCACGATCCCTGCGGCCCCCCTGCTCAACCAGCGGATCCTGGAAGGCTTCCGCCAGGGCATCCAGCGCCTGACCAAGGCCGCGGACCCGCTGGTGGCCACCGTCGACGGTCCCCATCTTTTCCGTACGACGCTCCAGGACTTCCTGGAGCGCCCGGAACTCACGGAGGAGTGTTTCGGCCCGGCGTCCGTCCTCGTCGCCTACGACGACGAGGCGGAACTGCTCGCGGCAGCTGCGCGGTTGCCGGGGTCCCTGACTGCCACCCTGCACGCCGAACCGTCCGATGCCGCGCTCGTGGGGCAGCTTCTTCCCGTGCTGACCCGCAAGGTGGGGCGCGTGGTGTGGAACGGCTGGCCCACCGGCGTGGCGGTGAACCGGACGATGCACCACGGCGGACCGTGGCCGGCGACCACCGGGGCCGCTCACACCTCCATCGGCACCGAGTCCGTCCGCCGCTTCCAGGTTCCGGTGACGTTCCAGGACTTTCCCGGAGAACTGCTTCCGGCCGCACTGCAGGCGTAGTCGCCGATGGCGTGAGGCGGGACGCGGTGGCCGAACGACCGCGTCCGCCCCACGCCGCCGTGCTCGCTGATCAGGAGGCGGAGGGCTGCCGTCGCAGCGTCAGCAGCCGCATCCTCTCCGCCTTGTTCATCGCGCCGATGCGGGTGTCGACATCCAACTTCAGGTAGATGTTGGTCAGATGACGCTTCACCGTTCCTTCGGAGATGAACAGCGACCGGGCGATGTCGGAGTTGCGCAGCCCCTGCGCGACCAGTTCGATCACCTCGATCTCCCGCTCGGTGAGGATCCCTCCGTCCGGATCGCTCAGCCGCTCCATCATCCTGCGCGGCACGGACAGCAGGACACGGTCGTGGCTGCGCGCCGCACCACGGATCGTGGCGACCAGGTCGGCGCCGGTCGACTCCTTGGAGATGAAGGCGTGCACACCGAGACCCATCGCCTTGCTCACCGTGCGGACGTCCTCATCCGCGTGCAGGACGGCGATGCTCACCGAGGGCCCGAGATCGAGGAGTTGACGCAGCAGCGTCATGAGTGGCGGCCCCGGCAGCTCCGCGTCGACCAGCACGACATCGGGACACTGCCGCGTCGCCGCCGCGAGTACCGCTGACCCGGTGTCGCCCTGTCCGACGACGTGCACATCCGACGTGGCGTCCAGGATCTTGGCGACTCCCTCCCTGAAGAGATCACGCCGACCGCCCACCAGCACACGAATCCGCTCCTCAGCCCTCAGCACGCAGCCTCCAAGACTCTGCAGAGCGATCCCCGCTCAGATCCATACGTGCGATCGTAGGCACTCCCACCTGGCCCGCGCAGCCCGCACATTCATGCCGATGAACCCACTCGATTCAACGGCCACCCATGCTGGAGACGCACTCGACCAGTACCCGGCATCCGGTCGGAGACAACGACGAAGAACGGGAGCAAATGAACCTGACTCCCGCTCTCCCCTGTCGACATTCGCACAGGTCAGAACTTGTTTGCCGCAGTCCGGCCGGCGGGTGCCGCGGTCAGGACCCGAACCTGCACGCACGCCCGGAGGCGCGGCGGCCGGCCCCGGTGGGATGGGGAAGGGGCGGTTTCGGCCGGGCGGCCGAAGGGCGACGAAAATTCTCGGCCGGTTCTGCATTACGGTGCTGGAGTTCACAGATCTCGCTGGGGGAGAAGCGTTGAGCGCTCGAATTCTGATCGCCGAGGATGACATAAACCAGTCTCGGCTGATCCGGATTTATCTGGAACGGGAGGGCAATGCGGTGCAGGTCGTGGCCGACGGTCGCGCCGCGTTGGAGAAGGCGCGGTCGGTCCGGCCCGACCTGATCGTGCTCGACGTGATGCTGCCGTACGTCGACGGACTCGACGTGTGCCGCATCCTGAGAACCGAGCCGGGCACCGAGGACATCCCCATCCTGCTCCTGACCGCCCGCACGACCGAGGAGGACATGCTCCTCGGGCTCGACCTCGGCGCGGACGACTACCTCACCAAGCCCTACAGCCCGCGCGAACTGACCGCGCGGGTACGGGCGCTGCTGCGGCGGGCCAAGAAGTCGGCGTCGTCCGGGACGACGCTGCTGCGGGTCGGCGAGGTGGAGCTGGACACCGCGCGGTTCGAGGTCCGGGTCGCGGGCCGGCCGGTGGCGCTGACCTCGAAGGAGTTCTCCATCCTGGAGTCGCTGGCCCGCGAGCCCGGGCGCGTCTTCACCCGGGCCCAGATCATCGAGCGGGTCTTCGGCTTCGACCAGGACGTGCTGGAGCGGACTGTCGACGCGCACGTGATGAACCTGCGGCGGAAGCTGGAAGCACCGGGGAGCCCACGGCTGCTGGAGACGGTGTACGGACGGGGCTACCGGCTCGCGGATGAAACCTGAGCGGCTCCGGGGCGCCGGACGTGCGCGGCTTCGAAGCGCCGGGACCTGAGCGGTTCAGAGGGCCGGGGCCGGGCACGTGCCCAGGACGATGGTGAACGTCGTGCCCACCCCGACCGTGCTCGCCACGTCGATGGTTCCCTGGTGGTCGGTCACGATCTGCCGGGCGATCGACAGGCCGAGACCGCTGCCGCCGGTTGCCCGGCCCCGTGACGCGTCCGCCCTCCAGAAGCGGTCGAAGAGGTGCGGCAGGTGCTCCGCCGGTATCCCCCTGCCGGTGTCCCGCACCTCGACGACGGCCAGCTCGCCGCGCGGGACGAGGGCCAGCGTCACGCGCCCGCCGGACGGCGTGGCGCGCAGCGCGTTGCCGACGAGGTTGCTGACGACCTGGCGGAGCCGGTCCGCGTCAGCGGTCACGTACACCGGGTGCGGGGCCTCCACCTCCAGCGCCACGCCCGCCGTCCCGGCGTGGGCGCGGTGCGCGGTGCGGGCGGCTTCGAGGAGGTCCCGCAGATCGACCTCGGAGCGGTGGTAGGTGAGCGCGCCGGCCTCGGCGAGCGCGAGGTCCTGGAGGTCGTCCACGATCCGCTGCTGGAGCAGCGCCTCCTCGTGGAGCAAGTCGAGCAGTTCGGGCGTCGGCTCGACGACCCCGTCCCGCAGGGCCTCCAAGTAGCCGCGCAGGTTGGCGAGCGGGGTGCGCAGCTCGTGCGCGATGTCGCCGGTGAGGCGGCGCTGGCGATCCTCGCCGGCCTGGATGGAGTCGGCCATGCGGTTGAACGCCCTGCCGAGCTGGGTGATCTCGTCCTGCCCGGAGACCGGCACGCGCCGCTCCAGATCCCCCTCGCCGAGCCCCTCGGCGGCGAGCGTCATGGCCCGCACGGGCCGCAGCACGGCCCGGCTCAGCAGCAGCGCCCCGAGGATCGCGGCGAGGACGACCCCGACGGCGACGGCGACGGTGGGGGCGGCGGCGATCGTGGGCGGGGACTCGTCCTGGTACCCGAGGCGCACTTCGAGGCGGGGCGGGGCGACGGAGGCGGTGCGCTCGTTGAAAACGCGCTGGAGGCAGGGGACGAGCGGCTGGACGGGCTCGCATGCCTTGGCCGCGGCCACATCCCGGGCTCGCTGCGGATCGCGGGCGGGCTGCGGCTCCTTGCACCGGTCCGGCCGGCTCTCGACGGCGACCACGGGGATGCCCATGCGGTCGGTGCGGACCGTCACCTCCGCCCCTGCCCGGGTCAGGCACGCCGCGTCGGCCGCTGCCGCGCGGTATCCGGCGATCGCCACCACGGTCAGCTTCTCGACGGCGCTCGGCACCAGACCCTGGTCGAACCGCAGCACCGGGCGCGGGTCGACCAGAACCGGGGGCTGGCTGCCCAGCGGGCGCGGCTCGCGGCCCGCGAGGGTGTCGGAGTCGGCGAGCAGGACGCCGGTCTCCGTGGCGACCCGGACGCGCTGCCCGGTGTCCCTCGACAGCGCGCCCACTGCCGGTGCGAACCCGTCCCAGGTGCCGTGCGCGAAGCCGTACGCACGCAGCTCGCCGATGACCCGGGAGACCTCCTCCTGGCCGGCCGTCACGGCCTCCTGCACCTGCCGGTTGGCCTGCCGCAGGGTGAGCCAGGCGGTGGCGGCCGTGGCAGTCACGGCGATCAGCATCAGCACACCGAGCACCCGAAGTCGGAAGCTCATCGCGTGCTTCCCACCCCGGACTTCGGGACGTGTGCGCTCAACGGGACTCCTTCGGTCGGGTTTCCCAAACTACGGGACGGTCGCTGGGTTGCGGGGATCACTCCGGTTGATGCGAAGGCCGCTGTATTTCCACTGAGTTCCGTCAGGTTCCTGAGTGCAGCGCTGACGAACGACACCATTGGGCGTTCCGAATGAAGCATCGACTCGCAGCAATTCTTCCCGCCGTCGCCATGGCCGCCCTGGCCGTCCCGACGGTCACTGCCACCCCGGCCGCTGCGCACACCAACTGCGGCACCGGCGCCTCGGACAAGGACGGCGGTTCGTGGGGCAAGTGGGCCAACGGCGCCAACAAGCGCAGCGGCTCCAGTACCGGCTGTGATATCAACGGTGCGGCCTGCTCGGCCCGGACGCTGGACCACCACTGCTGCACGGTGGGCAACGACGGCTGCACCTGGACGTTCGCCCGCAACGTGAACACCGGGCAACCGGGCTGGATCCATGACGACGTACTGCCCTACGGCGGCTCGTACGTGTACTGCGGCTTCCGGCCCCGCTCCAGGCGCTGTCCGGCTCAGGTGCCGGACAGCGCCTGGGTCGGTGACAGCCTGCTCGCCCGGACCGCCGGGTACAGGCCGGCGATCATGCCGATGAGCAGCGTCGAGCCGATACCGGCCGCGCTCGCCCAGGCCGGGACGACCGTCGGCCAGTCCCGGCTGAAGGCGTATCCGGCCGTGATCAGCGTCCCGAGCACGGTTCCGCCGAGGCCGCCGATCAGCGACAGCAGCAGGGACTCCGTCACGAACTGGGTGCGGATCTGGCCCTTCGTGGCCCCCAGGGCCCGGCGCAGACCGATCTCCGGCCGGCGTTCCAGGACCGAGATGACCATGGTGTTGCCGACGCCGACCCCGCCGACCAGGAGCGCGACGCCGCCGAGGCCGAGCAGCAGGCCGGTGAGCGCCGACTGGGTCGCCTCGCGGGCCGCGAGCGCGTCGGAGGGCCGGGAGATCTGCACCTCGCCGGGCTTCGCGGGATTGGCCGTGGCCGCGAGCACCGCCCGTACCGACGTGACCTGGCTGTCCTCCGCCCGGACGTAGATCGTCGACGGATGCCCGTCGAAGCGGAGGTACGTCCTGGCCGCAGGCCGGCCGACCAGCGCGGCGCTGTCGAGTTCCGGCGCGAGCGGCACCTGATCGAGGACGCCCACCAGCGAGAACCAACGGCCGCCGAGCCAGACCCGGGTGCCCGGGGTGTACACGTCGAGCCGCTGGGCGGCGGTCGCGCCGAGCACGACGGCCGGGTACTTCTCCGTCGCGGAGTCCAGCCAGCGGCCCTTGCGGACGTGGCCGCCGACGGCCGGGAGCAGGTCGGAGCCGGCCGCCAGCACGTCGAGGGAGCCGGTGCGGCCGATGGCGATGCGGTCATTGCGGTAGATGTGCGCCCCCGTCGACCCGGTGGCGGCGACCTGCTGCACGGGCGGGACCCGCCCGATCATCGCCACGGACTCCACGGGGAGCTTGGCCTCGGCGCCGTCGAGCGTCTCTCCCGGGGCGACCCGCAGCAGGTTCGTGCCGAGTGCGTCGAGCCGGCGGTCCACCTCCGCCCGTCCGGAGCCTGAGATGCCGACCACCGCGATCACGGCGGCGACGCCGAGGGCGATGCCGAGGGCGGACAGGAAGACCCGCAGCGGGCGGGTCCGCAGACCGGTGCCGCCGAGCCGGACGACGTCCGCGGGAGCGAGCCGGGCGGCGCGCAGCCTGGCCTGCGGCCGTGACGGTTCCCGAGCCCCGACGGCCGGGGACTCGGGCGTCAGTGCACGGATCCGGACGGTCTCGGGGTCCGCCTTCCGGCTGCCCTGCCGGGAGGAGTCGGTGGTGTGGTCCGTCACCGGGGCGCCCCGATCGTCGTGCTCTGTGCGATGTCGGCGACCAGGCGGCCGTCGCGCATCTCGATGCGGCGTGGCAGCTCGGCGGCGATCTCACGGTCGTGGGTGATGACGACGACGGTCGTGCCTGCGGCGTTCAGCTCGCGCAGCAGGGTCAGCACCACCGCGCCCGATATCGAGTCGAGGTTGCCGGTCGGCTCATCCGCCAGCAGCACCGACGGCTCGCCGACCACGGCGCGGGCCACGGCGACGCGCTGGCGCTCGCCACCGGAGAGCTGATGCGGGAGGTGGTGGACGCGGTGGCTGAGCCCGACCCGTTCCAGGGCGGCCGACGCTTTGGCCCGGCGCCGGCGCATGGGCACGCCCGCGTAGAGCAGTCCGTCCGCGACCGAGTCCAGTACAGGGACGCCCACGGCCAGGTGGAACTGCTGGAAGACGAAGCCGATCCGGGTGGCCCGCAGCGCGGAGACCTCCCGGTCCGACAGGCTCGCGACGTCGTGGCCGTCGACGAGGACCCGGCCCGCGGACGGGCGATCGAGGCTGCCCATGAGGTTGAGCATGCTCGACTTGCCCGAGCCCGACGGGCCGACGATCGCGACCAGTTCGTCCCGCTCGATGCGCAGGCTCACGTCGCGTACGGCGGCCACGCCGCCCGGATAGGTCTTGGAGACCGCGTCGAACTCCACGACAGTCGTCGCGTCGCCGCTCACTCGGGGATCCTCACCTTCATGCCCTCGCGGACCGCGGCGCCGCTGATCTCGACGTTGCCGTCGGCGAACAGCCCGGTCCTCACAGCGACGAATCGGCCGTCCGCGGTCTCCAAACCGTGTCCGCCCTCGGCGAGGGCGACGAGCGCGGAGACGGGGACGGTCAGCGCGTCCTTGACCTCCTTGCCCACGTACTCGACCGTGACGGGTCCGCTCTCCAGCTGACCGACGGCCTTCTGGTCCTCGATGGTGACGGTCACCGGGATCGTGGCGGGCCGGCCCAACCCGCCGCCCTCGCCTCCGCCGTCGCCCCCCTCGGGCGCGGTCGCCTGCTTGCCGATCGCCGCCACCTCGCCCTGCACAGGGTTGCCGTTGGGCAGCCTGACCGCGACGCGCGCGCTGCGGACAGCCCAAGCGGCGTCTGCGGCAGAGGCGTTGACGGTCACCTTGCGGGCCGTTCCGGTGTACGTGAGGGTGTTCTCCCCGACGGCGGAGCCGAGCCGGGTGCCGGGCCGGCCGATCCGTACCTTGCTCGCGGAGTAGATGACGTCGCCCACGTCGACCGTGCCGGTCCGGGCCACACCGAGCGACTTCTGCCAGCGCTTGACGGCGTCGGCCGTGCCGCTCGTGAACTTCTCGTCCACGGTGAAGCCGGTGTAGCCCAGGGCGGCGAGATTCGTCTCGAACTGCATGACATCCATGCCCTTGAGCTCGCGCGGCGCCCGGGAGGAGCCGGGGTCCTCCCCGGTTCCGGTGCCCCCCGGCGCCGTTGATCCAGAGGGATTCGGGGACTTGCCGTCCCTGCCTCCGTCACTCTGCTGCTGCTCGTCCGAGTTCCGGTCGTCGGAGCCCTGCGCGTTCTCCTGGGCCGTCAGCCCCAGGGACCGGTACATCGGCAGGCTTCCGTACATCAGGACCACCGGCCGGTCGTCGACCCGGAGCAGCTCGTCGCCGCGCTCGACCGTGGCGCCTGTCTCGGGCAGCCAGGTCACGGTTCCCTGCGCCTTGACGGGCAGCGGAAGCTCCGTACCGTACCCCAACTGACCGTCTACCGTGGTGCGTTCGGTCAGCGTCGCCCGGGTCACCGAGACGACGGATCCGGTCCGGGGCGGGGCGCTCGGAGCTTCGTCCTCCCCGCCGCCGAGTCCGAGCGCGCCGACCACGGCGACCGCCGCCACGACGACCACGGCGGAGGCGATCAGCGCCGTACGCCGACCCCGCCTGCCGCGCGGCGGCGGCGTGGAAGCCGTTCCGGGCTCGTCATCGATATGCGTCACCGTCTCGGTCATCGTCAGCCCCTGCCCACCGGGGGGTTGGCCGGGTCGCCGATGACGGGTGCGCAGGTGCGCGTCGCGCGCTGCGCACCGGCCGAGCTCTGGTTCCACTCCGGCACACCGGAGTTGTTGTCGCCGGCGTAGCCGTCGGGGCCCGGGTCAGGGAAGTCCGGGGCGCCGTTCTTCTGCATGCACTCGGCGTATTCGCGCTTGGCCTTGATCTGCTCGGGAGTGAGCTTGGGCCGGTTGGCCGCCTCGACGCTCTCGGGGACGGCGGGCTTCTTCGCGGAGCACTTCTTCGAGGCATCGATGAACTTCGGGTTCTTTTTGAGGGCGAGACCCTGACCGGAGAGGTCGACCTGCCCGGTCTCGTCCGGGTCGGGGACATCGACGCCGTTGTCGCGCACGCACTTCACCCACTCGCGCTGCCCCCTCACGTACGCGGCCAGTTCGTCCTCGCCGCCACCCCCGCTGCCGCCACCGGTCGCCCCCGCCGAGGCGGACTTGTCGGCACCGCCCGCCGAAGGAACCTTCGCACCGTCGTCGTCGTTGCCGCAGCCGGTCAGCGCGAAGACCAGGACCGACGCCGTCGCGGCCAGTAGTACCCGGTTCGTCCTCATCGGTTCTCCCGCTCCTCCTGTCGCACCCGGCCGCGGGTGCGACAGGCAGGGTGACCGTAGGCCGGAGACCATGAAGAACTTTTGAAGAACCTGTCACGCGATCATGCGGTCCTCTCGTCTCCGGCGAGGTCAGTTCCTGGCCGGGGGTGCGTCACTCGGGACCGGGTTGCCGCCGACGGCCCCGCGGTGGCGCTTCGCGCGCTGAGCGCCTCGCGTGTACCTGAAACCGCGCATCGGAAACCGGCGTCCGGACCGGCTGCGTGTCAGCCACCTCAGCTGATGTTCACGGACATCCGCGACGCCAACGCCCAGATCCTGGAGGCCAACGCCCAGCGGCGAGCCCCGATCGACAAACTGGCCGCGCGCCGAGCGCCCAAGAAGCAGGTCTCCGGGCGGCTCCGCTCATGCATCGCTCACGCAAGCAAGGTCACAGCGTCCCAGCTCGCGTGACGTGTCATGCCCCGAGCAACAGAAAACCCCAGGTCATAAGCTATGTGACCTGGGGTTTCTCTGAGCCGCCTTCGGGATTCGAACCCGAGACCTACGCATTACGAGTGCGTTGCTCTGGCCAACTGAGCTAAGGCGGCACGCCCTGTCGCACTATGGTGCGATCAGCAGCGTCGCCAAGTCTACACAGTTTCCAGGGGTGCTCCGCACCACCCTCGTGCCGAGCCGTTTTCGCAGGTCAGCGGCGGGGGCGGGTTGATCAGGCGATCAGGAGCACGTCTTGCCCTCGGCCGGCGGGGTGCCTTCCAGGAGGTAGGTGTTGATCGCCGTGTCGATGCAGTCGCTGCCACGGCCGTACGCCGTGTGGCCGTCGCCCTGGTAGGTGAGGAGGATGCCGGAGTCGAGCTGGTCGGCGAGGGACCGGGCCCACTCGTACGGGGTGGCCGGGTCGCGGGTCGTGCCGACGACGACGATCGGGGCGGCGCCCTTCGCCTCGATGCGGTGGGGGGTGCCCGTGGGCGGGACCGGCCAGTCGGCGCAGTTCAGGGCGGCCCACGCGAAGGACTCACCGAAGACCGGGGACGCCTTCTCGAAGCTGGGAACGGCCTGGGTCACGGCCTCGGGGTCGGCGAAGGCGGGCGGCAGGTCCAGACAGTTCACGGCGGCGTTGGCGAACATGAGGTTGGCGTACGTGCCGTTCGGCCGGCGTTCGTAGTAGTTGTCCGACAGCGCGAGCAGGCCGGAGCCGTCGCCGTTCCGGGCGGCCGAGAGGGCCTCGCGGAGCTGGGGCCAGGCCGACTCGTCGTACATGGCGGCGATGACCCCCGTGGTGGCCAGGGACTCGGTGAGCCTGCGGGAGTCACCGGTGGCGATCGGGTGGGCGTCCAGGTCGGCGAAGAACCTCTTCATACGGTTGGCGGCATCGGTGGTCGAGGTGGTGCCGAGCGGGCAGCCCTTCTTCTTCACGCAGTCGGCGGCGAAGGCCTGGAACGCCGTCTCGAAGCCTGCGGTCTGCTGACGGTTGAGCTCGACGGCGTCGAGCGACGGGTCCATCGCACCGTCGAGGACCAGTCGGCCGACCCGGGCGGGGAAGAGTCCGGCGTAGGTCGCGCCGAGGAAGGTGCCGTACGACGCCCCGACGTAGTGCAGCTTCTCGTCGCCGAGCAGGGCTCGCAGCATGTCCATGTCGCGGGCGGTCTCGACGGTGGAGACATGGGGCAGGATCTCGCCGGAGCGCTCCTCGCAGCCACCCGCGAACTGCTGGAACGAGTTGTTCAGCGTGGTGACCTCGCGGGCGTCGTCCGGAGTCTGGTCGACCTGGGTGTAGGCGTCCATCTGAGGACCGGTGAGGCATACGACGGGCTCGCTGCGGGCCACTCCGCGCGGGTCGACGGCGACCATGTCGTAGCGGGCCCGGACCTGGGCCGGGTAGCCGACGCCCGCGTAGCTCTGGAGGTACTCGATGGCGGAGCCGCCGGGGCCGCCAGGATTCACCAGGAGGGAGCCGATCCGCTCGCCGGGGCCGGTGGCCGTCTTGCGGGCGACGGCCAGCTTGATGTCGCCGTCGTCCGGCTCCTCGTAGTCCAGCGGCGCGATCATCGTGGTGCACTGGAATCCCTCGACGCCGCAGTCCCGCCACGTCAGTTGCTGCGCGTAATACGGCTTGAGCGCCGCGGGGACGGGCGATGCGGACGGCGGGGCGCTCGTCGAACTGCCGCTGGAGCAGCCGGAGATGAGCAGGCCGGCAGTGCCGAGCGCGGTGGCGAGAATGCGGAGCGAGCGCCTGGAGTCCATCCCCGGAGGGTAGTCGCCGCAAGGCGGTTCGCCCCGATTCGCTCCCCGTACGGGTGAATGAGCCATCATGAACGGGCGATCACGAACGCACCGGATGCGGATCGACGGCCACGAACGGGCTGGATGCGGATGTGCGGCCACGAACCGGCCGGATGCGGATGGACGGCCACGAACCGGCCGGATGCGGATGCGCGGCCACGAACGGGCCGTGTCAGCCCGCGCGCAGTGCCATCGTCATCGCCTCCACCGCGAGCAGCGGCGCCACATTGCGGTCCAGCGCCCGGCGGCAGGCGATCACCGCCTCTATCCGGCGCAGGGTGCGCTCGGGCGTGGAGGAGCGGGCGATGCGGTCGAGGGCGTCCTGGGCGTCCACGTTGGCGATGGCGATCCGCGAGCCCAGCTGGATGGCCAGGACGTCGCGGTAGAAGCCGGTCAGATCGGTGAGCGCGAGATCGAGGCTGTCGCGCTGCGTACGCGTCTTGCGGCGCTTCTGTCTGTCCTCCAGCTCCTTCATCACCCCCGCGGTTCCGCGCGGCAGCCGTCCCCCCGCGGCGGCGCCGAGCGCGGCCTTCATCTCCTCCGTCTCCTTGGCGTCGACCTCCTCGGAGACCTGCTTGGCGTCATCGGTGGCGGTGTCGATCAGCTCCTGGGCGGCCTTGAGGCAGCCCCCGATGTCCTCGACCCGCAACGGCAGCTTGAGCACGGCGGCGCGGCGCGAGCGGGCCCGCTCGTCGGTCGCGAGGCGGCGGGCCCTGCCGATGTGGCCCTGGGTGGCCCGGGCGGCGGACGCGGCCCGCTCCGGATCGATGCCGTCACGCCTGATCAGGACATCGGCGACCGCGTCGACCGGGGGTGTGCGCAGCGTGAGGTGGCGGCAGCGGGAGCGGATGGTGGGCAGCACGTCTTCGAGGGAGGGCGCGCAGAGCAGCCACACCGTGCGGGGCGCGGGCTCCTCGACCGCCTTCAGCAGTACGTTGCCCGCGCCCTCGGTGAGCCGGTCGGCGTCCTCCAGGACGATGACCTGCCAGCGGCCGACGGCCGGGGAGAGCTGGGCGCGGCGGACCAGATCGCGGGTCTCCTTCACACCGATGGAGAGCAGGTCGGTCCGGACCACCTCGACGTCGGCGTGCGTGCCGATGAGGCTGGTGTGGCAGCCGTCGCAGAAGCCGCAGCCGGGCGCGCCGCCCAGGGCGCGGTCGGGGCTGGTGCACTGGAGGGCCGCGGCGAAGGCACGCGCGGCGGTGGAACGGCCGGAGCCCGGCGGCCCCGTGAACAGCCAGGCGTGGGTCATCTTCGACCCCGGCGGGACCGGCTCCCCCGCGGCGTCGGCGGTGACCAGCGCATCGGCGTCCCGGGCGGCGGCGCCGAGCTGCTCCTGCACCCGGTCCTGGCCGACCAGGTCGTCCCATACGGTCATGAGTCACCGCCCTTCCGGTGGTGTGCGCGCCGCGCGGCCGTCGTGCGATGCCACCGCGCAGCTTCGATGTCGCTGGTTGCGGCGCTGATGCCGCCGCTCGTCGGTCCGGCTTCCCCGAGCCGCCTCCCATTGTGGGGGACGGGTCCGACAACCCCGGCGACAAGGCGGTCCGGCTGCCGGGCCGGGCCCAGGGTGTGTTTCGCAGGTTCCGCCGGGCCGACAACGCCCGGCGCTTCCCCAAGCTCTCGGCTTCGCTCGAGCAGGGGAGACCCCATCGCTCGCCGCGTTGTCGGTCGTCGGTGCGGCCCGCCGCGCTCCCCTCCCTCCGCCTTGCGATCGCACGCACCGGACGTCCCCGCCCTCCGGGCGGACGACGCCACTTCCGCAACACGCCCTGAATCGCCCGCCCGGCAGCCGTCGCACATCAGCGGCGCGGGCGGCGTCCCCGGCCCGAGCGGCCCGAGTCCCCGTCGTCGTGCTGGTCGCGATGATCGCCCAGCAGTTCGTCCGCCAGCGTCGGCAGATCGTCCAGCGGGGTCTCCTCGGCCCAGTCGGGGCGAGGACGGCGGGCGAGGCGTTCCTGGCGCTCCCGGCTCTCCCAGTGTTCCTGGACGGGTTGCGGGCCACCCGCGCGCGGATCGCCGATCTGCGGAAGCTCACGGGTGCGCTCGTTCTCGCTCTCCGGTACGGAGCCCGCCGGGCGCTCGTCGCGGAAGATGCCTCGCGGAATCCGGTCCGCCGGGTCCGCGTCCCGAACCGGAGGAAGGACCGCCGTCTCGTCCGCCGCACCGGCAGCACCGGCCGCACCGGGCCGCTCCGGCCGCTTCGGCCTGTCCTGGATCTTGGGGATCATCGCCGTCTCGGCCTCGTCGGAGGGCGTGGCCGAGCTGTCCGGTGCGGGCACCTGCTGCGTCACGTCGTTCGGGTCGACGATCGGCGTGGGCACCGTGATCTCGTTGTCCGGCACGGACGCCGCCGCAGCGGCCTCCGCCCGGGCCTTCTCCGCCGCGGCGGCGGCCTCGGCCTCAGCACGCCTGCGCGCCTCCTCGGCCCGCACCAGCGCCTCCTCGGCCTTGCGCTGCTTCTCCAGCCGCAGGGCCTCGGCCTCCTTGCGGAGCCGCGCCTCCTCCTCGGCCTGCTTGCGGAGCCTGGCCTGCTCGGCCTCGCGGGCCGCTTCCTCGGCCTCTCGCCGGGCCCGCTCCTCCTCGGCCACCCGGCGGGCCTCCTCGGCCCGCTGCCGGGCTTCCTCCGCCTGGCGTTCGGCCTCGCGGCGGCGGGCCTCCTCCAGCTCGCGGGCCTTGCGCTCCTCCTCCTCGGCACGGAGCTTGGCGAGCTGCTCCTGCCGCTCGCGCTCCAGCCGCTCCTCCTCGGCCTTGCGGGCCGCCTCTTCCTCGGCCTTGCGCCTGGCCTCCTCCTCGGCCGCCTTGCGCGCCTCCTCCTGGGCCTTGATCTCGGCCTCGGAGAGCGGCAGGAGCTGGTCGAGCCGGTGACGTACGACCGTGGTGATCGCCTCCGGTTCCTGGCCGGCGTCCACGACCAGGTAGCGGGTCGGGTCGGCCGCGGCCAGAGTCAGGAAGCCGGACCGCACCCGGGCGTGGAACTCCGGAGGCTCGGACTCCAGCCGGTCGGGCGCCTCGGTGAACCGTTCGCGCGCGGTCTCCGGATCGACGTCCAGCAGCACCGTCAGATGCGGTACGAGCCCGCCCGTCGCCCAGCGCGAGATCCGGGCGATCTCGGTCGGGGAGAGGTCGCGGCCCGCGCCCTGGTAGGCGACGGACGAGTCGATGTAGCGGTCGGAGATGACGATCGCACCGCGCTCCAGCGCCGGGCGGACGACCGAGTCGACGTGCTCGGCGCGGTCGGCGGCGTACAGCAGCGCCTCGGCCCGGTTGGACAGCCCGGCCGACGAGACGTCGAGCAGGATCGAGCGCAGCCGCTTGCCGACCGGCGTCGCGCCCGGCTCACGGGTGACGACGACCTCGTGGCCCTTGGCGCGGATCCACTCGGCGAGCGCCTCGACCTGGGTGGACTTGCCCGCGCCGTCGCCGCCCTCCAGGGCGATGAAGAATCCGGTCGCGGCGGGAGCGACGGCCGGTTCGCCGCCGCGCAGTGCCTCGCGCAGATCGCGGCGCAGCGGAACCCCGGAGCGGTCGTCCGTCCTGGCGAGGACGATCACGGCGACCGGCAGCAGCAGCGCGCCGATCAGCATCAGGGCGAAGGCCGCTCCGCCGTGCTCGAAGACGAAGTCGCCCGAGGCCAGCCGGTGGGTGCCGATCGCGGCGGCCAGCAGCGGGCCCGCGAGCGCGCCGAGCGCGATGAGGACCCGTACGACGGCCTGGAGGTGCTCGGTGGTCCTGGCCCGGCGGGACTCCTCGGTCTCCTGGTCGATCAGCACATGCCCGGTGCGGGCGGCGACGCCCGCGGCGTATCCGGCGAGCACCGCGGTCATCAGCACGGTCGCCGTGTCCGGCACGAGGCCCATGGCGAGCAGCGCGATGCCGGTGACGGCGGTGGCCAGAGCGAGCAGCCTGCGCCGCGACAGGGTGGGCAGCACCTTCCCCGCGGTACGGATGCCGACTCCCGTGGCGCCGGTCAGGGCGAGGATCAGCAGCGCGAGGGTGACGGGTCCGCCGCCCAGGTCCGCGGCGTGCAGCACCGAGACCGCGGCAGCGGCGGCGATGGCCCCGGCGACCGCGGCCGACGCGCCGACGACCAGCGGGACGGCTCCGGTGCGGCCCCGGTCGGGTCCGCTGCCGGTCGACGGCCGCCGCAGGCCCTCCAGCGGCGAGCGCGGGCGGGGTGTCTGCGTACCGGGCAGTTCCAGGAAGTACAGGACGGAGATCGACGCCGAGAAGAGCCCGGCCGCGACGTACGAGCCGAGGGCCGCCTGGTGGATCGAGAACCACTCCAGGCCCGAGCCCAGCAGGTTGCCGACGAGCGTGGCGACCAGCAGGACGGCCGCCGCGAGCGGGATCGCGGCGAAGTCGGTACGGATGAAGAGCCGGCGCAGTGCGTCGAGGTGGTCGGGCAGCGGGCGTACCGCGGCGCCCTCGGGGGGCGGGGCGGGCAGCAGTGCGGGGGCGGCGCCGTCCTTGGCTACCGTCCACAGGCGCTCGGCCGCGCCGACGACGAAGACGGTGATGAGGATCATCATGAGTGCCTTGTCGGGCATCCAGTCGATCCACAGCGGTGCG
The DNA here is from genome assembly GCF_053594575.1 of Streptomyces sp. NPDC001880. Classification (NCBI taxonomy): domain Bacteria; kingdom Bacillati; phylum Actinomycetota; class Actinomycetes; order Kitasatosporales; family Streptomycetaceae; genus Streptomyces; species Streptomyces sp. NPDC001880. The sequence continues at coordinate 128,519 of NZ_JBSFET010000006.1, read as the reverse complement.
ACGACCAGCAGCGCGAGCCGCAGGCCGTCCGTCCCGATCATCAGCCACCGCCGGTCAAGCGGCCCTCCGGGCGCGGTGAGGGTCGTCAGCGGTCCGAGAAGTACGGCTCCGAAGAGCAGGGTGGCAAGGGTCCGGGCACCGAACACCGCGGCGACGGCAAAGGCCGCGCCTCGGTACCCGGCTCCGAATGAGCCCTCCAGGACCGCCGCTTGCAGCGACAGCAGCACCAGCACGAGAAGGGCGAGTGCATCGCCGGTACTGCCGACGAGCTGCGCGCTCCACAACCGCTTCAGCGGGGGAACACGCAACAGGGCACGTACGGCACGCTCGCGTGAGTCTGCGGCAAGTGTGTCGGAGGTGGGGCTCACGACCGTTGGCTGCTCGGCTCGCGTCATCCGCCCAGCCTATCCGGAGCGGCGGGGTCCCCGGAGGCCCCGTCCGAACATGTGGGCGCCCGAGCCGTCCCGGCGCTTACGGCCCGCCCCGCCGGGACCGGCGCGTACGCGGGAGGGGCCGGGTGTCCCGGCCCCTCCCGCGTACTCGACGCGCAGCGCTCAGTACCTTGGCTCAGTACTCCGTCCGGTCCTGCGCTCAGTCCTCCACGGAGGTCACGACAGCCGTCTTCTTCGCCGCGGTCGCCTTCTTGGCGGTCGTCTTCTTCGCGGCAGTCGTCTTCTTCGCCGCGGTCTTCTTGGCCGCCGTCGTCTTCTTCGCGGCGGTCTTCTTCGTGGCCGCGGACTTCTTGGCCGGGGCCTTCTTCGCCGTCTTCTTCTTGGCGGGCCCCTTGGCGCGCTTCTCGGCGAGCAGCTCGTAGCCGCGCTCCGGCGTGATGTCCTCGACGCTGTCGCCGGTGCGCAGCGTCGCATTGGTCTCGCCGTCGGTGACGTACGCGCCGAATCGGCCGTCCTTGACCACGACCGGAGCCCCGCTCACCGGGTCCGTGCCCAGTTCCTTCAGCGGCGGCTTGGCGGCGGCCCGGCCGCGCTGCTTGGGCTGGGCGTAGATCGCGAGGGCCTCTTCGAGGGTGATGTCGAACAGCTGGTCCTCGGAGGTGAGCGACCGCGAGTCCGTGCCCTTCTTCAGGTACGGGCCGTAGCGGCCGTTCTGCGCGGTGATCTCGACACCCTCGGCGTCCTCACCGACGACGCGCGGCAGCGACATCAGCCTGAGTGCGTCGGCCAGCGTCACCGTGTCCAGGGACATGGTCTTGAAGAGCGAGGCGGTCCGCGGCTTCACCGCGTTCTTGCCGGTCTTCGGGGTGCCCTCGGGCAGCACCTCGGTGACGTACGGGCCGTAGCGCCCGGCCTTGGCGATGATCTGGTGGCCGGTGACCGGGTCCGTGCCGAGCTCGAAGTCGCCGCTCGGCTTGGCCAGCAACTCCTCCGCGTACTCCACGGACAGCTCGTCGGGCGCCAGGTCCTCCGGCACGTCCGCGCGCTGGTGGCCCTCGGCGTCCTTCTCACCGCGCTCGATGTAGGGGCCGTAGCGGCCGACACGGAGCTTGATGTCGTTGCCGACGGGGAAGGAGGAGATCTCCCGCGCGTCGATCGCACCGAGGTCGGTGACGAGGTCCTTCAGACCGCCGAGATGGTCACCGTCGCCGTTGCCCGCGTCGGAGGCCGCGCCCGCGCCCGCCGTGTCGTCGTCGCCCGCGCCGAAGTAGAAGCGCTTGAGCCACGGCACGGCCTGGGCCTCACCGCGCGCGATGCGGTCGAGGTCGTCCTCCATCTTCGCGGTGAAGTCGTAGTCGACGAGCCGGCCGAAGTGCTTCTCCAGCAGGTTGACCACGGCGAAGGAGAGGAACGACGGGACGAGCGCCGTGCCCTTCTTGAAGACGTAGCCGCGGTCCAGGATCGTGCCGATGATCGACGCGTACGTCGACGGGCGACCGATCTCCCGCTCTTCCAGCTCCTTGACCAGCGAGGCCTCGGTGTAGCGGGCCGGCGGCTTGGTGGCGTGGCCGTCGGCCGAGATCTCCTCTGCGGACAGCGCGTCGCCCTCGGCGACCTGCGGCAGCCGCCGCTCGCGGTCGTCGAGCTCGGCGTTCGGGTCGTCGGCGCCCTCGACGTACGCCTTCATGAAGCCGTGGAAGGTGATCGTCTTGCCGGACGCGGAGAACTCGGCGTCCCGGCCGTCGCTCGCCCGGCCCCCGATCCGGACGGTGACGGAGTTACCGACCGCGTCCTTCATCTGGGAGGCGACGGTCCGCTTCCAGATCAGCTCGTACAGCCGGAACTGGTCGCCGCTCAGGCCGGTCTCGGCGGGAGTGCGGAAACGGTCGCCGGAGGGGCGGATCGCCTCGTGCGCCTCCTGCGCGTTCTTGACCTTCCCGGCGTACGTGCGCGGCTTGTCCGGCAGGTAGTCGGCGCCGTAGAGCTGGGTGACCTGCGCGCGGGCCGCGGCGACCGCGGTGTCCGAGAGGGTCGTGGAGTCGGTACGCATGTAGGTGATGAAGCCGTTCTCGTACAGCTTCTGTGCGACCTGCATGGTGGCCTTGGCCCCGAAGCCCAGCTTCCGGCTCGCCTCCTGCTGGAGGGTCGTCGTACGGAACGGGGCGTACGGGGAGCGGCGGTACGGCTTCGACTCGACGGACCGTACGGCGAACGTGGCGTCGGCGAGCGCGGCGGCCAGGGCGCGGGCGGTCGTCTCGTCCAGGTGCAGCACCTGGCCGGAGCCGGGCTTCAGCTGCCCGTCCGGACCGAAGTCACGGCCCTGCGCGACGCGGCGGCCGTCGACCGTGCTGAGCCGGGCGGCGAGCGCCGAGGGGTCGGAGGAGTCACCGGCACGGCCGGTGGCGAAGGTGCCGGTGAGGTCCCAGTACTCGGCGGAACGGAAGGCGATGCGCTCGCGCTCCCGCTCGACGACGAGCCGGGTCGCCACGGACTGGACACGGCCGGCCGACAGGCGCGGCATGACCTTCTTCCACAGGACCGGCGAGACCTCGTAGCCGTAGAGGCGGTCGAGGATACGGCGGGTCTCCTGGGCGTCGACCATGCGCTGGTTGAGCTCGCGCGGGTTGGCGACGGCGGCCCGGATCGCGTCCTTGGTGATCTCGTGGAACACCATCCGGTGGACCGGGACCTTGGGCTTCAGGACTTCCTGCAGATGCCACGCGATGGCTTCGCCCTCGCGGTCCTCATCGGTGGCGAGGAAGAGTTCGTCGGACTCGGCCAGCAGCTGCTTGAGCTTCCTGACCTGCGCTTTCTTGTCCGCGTTGACGACATATACGGGCTGGAAGTCATGCTCGACGTCGACGCCGAGCCGACGGACCTCGCCGGTGTACTCGTCCGGAACCTCTGCGGCGCCGTTCGGCAGGTCGCGGATGTGCCCGACGCTCGCCTCGACGACGTATCCGGGGCCGAGGTAGCCCTTGATCGTCTTCGCCTTGGCAGGCGACTCGACGATGACGAGTCGGCGGCCGCCCTGTGCGGTCTCGCTGGTCGGGGACAACTTCGCTCTTCTCTCCGGTCGACGCTCGGTGGGCATCCGGGCAACGCGATGACGCTGCCGGCGGTGCTGTCGCTGCGGAGTGTGACGGTACAACCCGCCCCCGTGTCAAACGGCAAAAGCCCGCAACGGCCACTCGAACGGTAACCCGACTTCCGCCATTCCTGCCGCCCGGACCGTCCGGTACGCCGTGTGCGCGGTCGCTGCCTGCGGGTTTCCGGGAGCTGTTGCGGCATTGCGGGCCTCGGCGGCGGGCCGTGCACGGTTCGGGCGTGTTCCCCGTCACTGCCTGCCGCGTTCTGCCGGTCCCGGCCGGGCCGGTGGGAAGTGGATCAGATACGGGTGAAGCACCACACGCCGAGGACGAGAAAAAGTACGCCGAACACAGTGGCGAGAGTGACGGAGGCGACGGGGCTCACCCCATGCGCCACCGGCGCGCGGTGCAGCACGCGCGACCCCGTCCACAGCAGCAGCGCGGCACCGAACAGCGCGAACGCCGCCCCGGCGAAGACCGCAGGTCCGCTCTCCATACCCGTACGCCTCCCTGTCCCTGCCCGGCCGGGGCGGATGCCCTCCGGTCCGGGGGAGGCTGCCACCCCGGGGCGTCGCCGATGCGAACCCCGGGTGAATGGCCGGATTCGCCCACCTCCGCCCCGTCTCACGGATATGGGGCGAGCGGACGGGCGGGCGCCCGGGCCAAGGGCTGTCCCGAGCGCCGTCCGGACCCCTCGCCCGCGCGTCATCCGGAATCCGCGGCCCCGTCCACGCACCGGTCGGCGACGAGCCGGAAGCCGCTGATCGCAGCGCTCCTTCGTTACGCACGGCAGTACGCGCCCGCAAGGGAGCGGAGCCCGGGAGAACCGGCAGCACGACCGGCGCACCACCGGCCCTGCCCGACCGGCCCGGCGCCGATCAGCTCGCCGGAGGAACCGGTTCCAGGAAGCCCTCCTCGACCAGCAGCCGGATCGCCTGCGGGGTCCGGTCACGCAGCAGCACCGGGTCCTCGTTCATCAACTGGGCGATCGCGTCCAGAATCCGGCCCGCGGGCAGTGACCCGTCGCACACGCCCGCGAAGCCCGCGCCGACGGCGTCGACCTTCGTCGCGCGCCGCATGCCCCGGTGCTGACGGAGCACCACGTGCTCCGGGTCCTCCGCGCCCGGCAGGCCGACCTGCTCCTGGACGACCTCGGCGGCCAGGGTGAAGTGCCCGGCCAGGAGCGCCGCGTCGTCCTGCTCGCGGAGGTAGTCCTGACGGGCGAAATGGGCCTCGACGGCCGGGCCGAGCGGCTGCTCCACCGCGTGCGGCCACTCCTCGATCACGACGGACGGATTGCCGGCGGCGGCTGCGGCGGACTTGCGCAGGGTGATCCAGCCGAAGCCGACGCCCTTGGTCTTGCGGGCCTCGAACTCGTCCAGCCAGGCGTCGTACCGCGCGGCGTACTCGGCGGGGTCCGTGCGGTGGTCGCCGCTGTCGCGCAGCCACAGCTCGGCGTACTGCGTGACGTCCTGGACCTCTCGCTGCACGATCCAGGCGTCGCAGCCGTACGGAATCCAGGAACTCAGCCGGCTCTGCCACTCCTCGCCCTCGACGTGCTGCCAGTTGGCGAGGAAGTGGGCGTATCCGCCCTCGTTCAGCCGGTCACCTGTCTGCTGCACCAGAGTCCGGCACAGGTCGTCGCCGCCCATGCCGCCGTCGCGGTAGGTGAGACGGGCGCCGGGCGAGATGACGAACGGGGGATTGGAAACGATCAGGTCGTACGTCTCGGCGCCGACCGGTTCGTACAGCGATCCCTGGTGCAGTTCGGCCGGGGCGGCGCCGGACAGCGCGAGCGTCAGCCGGGTGAAGCCCAGCGCACGCGGGTTGAGGTCGGTGGCCGTGACCCGGGTGGCGTGCTGCGAGGCGTGCAGCGCCTGGATGCCGGAGCCCGTACCGATGTCGAGCGCGGAGGCGACAGACGTACGGACGGTGATCCCGGCGAGCGTGGTGGACGCCCCGCCGACCCCCAGGACCACGCCCTCCTCGCGCGAACCGATGCCGCCCGCGCCGCCCACCGCACAGCCCAGGTCGGAGACGATGTACCAGTCCTGTCCCTCGGGCCCGCTGTACGGCCGTACGTCGACCGTGGCCCGCACCTCGTCGTCGACGTGGGTGACCCAGCCGTCCTCGACGCACTCGGCCAGCGGGAGCGCGGCGCGGGCCCGCTCGTACGGCACGGGGTGCTGGAGCAGGAAGAGCCGCACCAGCGTGTCGAGCGGGGAGTCGCCCCGGGTGGCGCGCAGCGCCGGGACCGTCTCGCTGCGGGCGAGCGCGGCGTAGGCGGGCGCACCGAGCAGGTCGAGGAGCCCATCGGCGGTGAAGGCGGCGGCAAGCAGGGCTTCGCGGAGCCGGGGCGAACGGTCGGGCACGGGGAGACTGGTCGTACTCACCCACCCATTGTGGCCGCTCCCGCTGACAACCGCTGCTGCTGCCGCCGCCCGGTCACGACTTCTTGCTGGGCGAGGCGGAAGGCGCCGTGGACGGCGACGTGGTGGACTTCGGCGGCACCGAGGCCGTCGGCTTCTGGCAGCCCTTCTGCTTCGCCATCGCGGTGCCGACCTCGCCGGACTGAAGCTTCTTCAACGCCTCGTCACCACTGGTGCTGATCTTGTTCAGCTCGTCCGCGATGCCCTTGAGCCCGTCGGCGAACTTCGCCTGGTCCTTCGTTTCGAGGGCGTCGACCTTCTTCTGCAGGTTCGCGTACGCCGCGGAGGACGCTTCGAGCTCCTTCACGGCCTCCTTCTGCGTGGCCTCAGCGTCGTCGACCGGCGGCGGGCCCGCGGATTCGACCGCCGCACCCAGCGCCTTGTACGCCTCCGAGATCTGCTGGAAGGCGGCCGAGTCGGTCTTCTGGACATCGGCGGGCTTGCTGTTGTCGGCGGTCTGCTGCTGGATGGCGGCGTTGGCGTTCGCGATCTTCTGGAGCTGGGGCTGCACCTGGTCGCAGACCTTCTTGGCCCAGTCGTTCACCTTGTCGCTGTCGTCGCTGCAGCCCGACAGCGTAAGTACCAGTACCGCACCACCGGACAGCGCGGCCGCAAGCTTCTTGTTCACCGGATCGGTCCCTTCCAAGGCTCTCGGCCCCGGAACTTACACGGCGAGCGCCCTCCGTCCGGGTGCCGGGCGTCCGATGAGTTACCTTTTGCAGCCATTTGCACCAAGGGAAATGAGGGAGATACAACTCACCCACACAACCCCCGGAAGTCGGGAACATCTGAACGAGCAATCACGCGAACGGATGTCAGATCGGCGACAGGCCGGCAGTGGACCGGCGCGTCGGCCGAGATGCGACGGGACGGGCGGTGCATCAGACTGCGCCGCCCGCCCCGTCATTGGGCCGAGGCCGGCCATGCACCGGCAACCCGCCCCGGCCGCGGTGTCACGAAAGGGCCGCCTGGCCCGGCGACTTGGCCGGCCGGTCCCCCTCTCCGTCCCCGTCGCCGGGGTCTTCCCCGTCGCTCACGGCGATTCCGCGCCTCTTGGAGACGTAGACCGCGCCGACGATGACCGCGACGGCCAGCACCGCCACCACGGCGCGCACGCCGGCACTCGCGTCCTGCCCGTGGCTGAACTGCACCACCGCCGGGGCGATGAGCAGGGCGACCAGGTTCATCACCTTGAGCAGCGGGTTGATCGCCGGCCCCGCCGTGTCCTTGAACGGGTCACCGACCGTGTCGCCGATGACGGTCGCGGCATGGGCCTCGCTGCCCTTGCCGCCGTGATGACCGTCCTCGACGAGCTTCTTGGCGTTGTCCCACGCGCCACCCGAGTTGGCGAGGAATACCGCCATCAGGGTGCCGGTCCCGATGGCACCCGCGAGATAGGACCCGAGCGCTCCGACACCGAGCGTGAAGCCGACGGCGATGGGCGCCATGACAGCCAGCAGGCCGGGCGTGGCGAGCTCGCGCAGGGCGTCCTTGGTGCAGATGTCGACCACGCGCCCGTACTCCGGCTTCTCGCTGTGGTCCATGATCCCGGGGTGCTCGCGGAACTGCCGCCGCACCTCGTAGACCACGGCCCCGGCCGACCGCGACACCGCGTTGATGGCGAGACCGGAGAAGAGGAAGACGACCGCGGCACCGAGGATCAGGCCCACCAGGTTGTTGGGCTGCGAGATGTCCAGGCTGAGCGTCATCTCCCCGGCCTTGGCACCGACCTCGCCGACCGCCGTGGCGATCGCGTCGCGGTACGAACCGAAGAGCGCCGACGCCGCCAGGACGGCGGTGGCGATGGCGATGCCCTTGGTGATGGCCTTGGTGGTGTTGCCGACGGCGTCCAGGTCGGTGAGGACCTGCGCACCGGCGCCCGTGACATCACCGGACATCTCGGCGATGCCCTGCGCGTTGTCCGAGACCGGGCCGAAGGTGTCCATGGCGACGATGACACCGACAGTGGTGAGCAGCCCGGTCCCCGCCAGGGCCACCGCGAAGAGCGCCAGCATGATCGACGTACCGCCGAGCAGGAACGCCCCGTAGACGCCCAGGCCGATCAGCAGCGCCGTGTAGACGGCGGACTCCAGACCGATGGAGATACCGGCGAGTACGACGGTGGCCGGACCGGTCAACGAGGACTTGCCGATGTCCTTGACGGGACGCCGGCCGGTCTCGGTGAAGTAACCGGTCAGCTGCTGGATCAGGGCGGCCAGCACGATACCGATGGCCACGGCGACCAGGGCGAAGATCCGCGGGTCACCGCCGTGCGAGGTGATGGCGCCGTCGGTGACCCCGTCCAGATCCGCGTACGAGGACGGCAGATAGGCGAAGACACCCACGGCCACCAGCACCAGCGAGATCACCGCGGAGATGAAGAATCCGCGGTTGATGGCGGTCATACCGCTGCGGTCGGCGCGCCGCGGGGCGACCGCGAAGATCCCGATCATCGCGGTGATCACACCGATCGCCGGAACGATCAGCGGGAAGGCCAGCCCGGCGTCGCCGAAGGCGGCCTTGCCGAGGATGAGCGCGGCGACGAGCGTCACGGCATACGACTCGAAGAGGTCGGCCGCCATTCCGGCGCAGTCACCGACGTTGTCGCCCACGTTGTCGGCGATGGTGGCCGCGTTGCGCGGGTCGTCCTCGGGGATGCCCTGCTCGACCTTGCCGACGAGGTCGGCGCCGACGTCCGCCGCCTTGGTGAAGATGCCACCGCCGACCCTCATGAACATGGCGATCAGCGCGGCACCGAGGCCGAAGCCCTCCAGCACCTTCGGGGCGTCGGCAGCGTAGACGAGCACGACACAGGACGCGCCGAGCAAGCCGAGGCCCACAGTGATCATGCCGACCACGCCACCGGTACGAAAAGCGATCTTCATCGCTTTGTGCGAAACAGCGGTGAGATCTTTTTCCGGCTCACCGTCTGCCGGAGTCGCCTCACGCGCAGCAGCGGCCACACGGACATTACTGCGTACCGCGAGCCGCATCCCGATGTATCCGGTGGTCGCCGAGAAAAGCGCACCCACCAGGAAGAACAACGAACGGCCGACGCGTTGCGACCAGTTGTCGGCCGGCAGCAGCAGAAGCAGGAAGAAGACCACAGCGGCAAAGATGCCGACGGTGCGCAACTGCCGAGCCAGATAGGCATTCGCGCCTTCCTGTACGGCTGCCGCGATCTCCTTCATGCGGTCGGTGCCCTCGCCGGCCGCCAGCACCTGGCGCACCAGCAGTCTGGCGACGATCAGGGCGGCGACGGCGACGACCGCGATGACGATCACGATGACGCGATTGTCATCGGTGAGAACCGCGGCCGCCAGAGAAGCGGATCGGCCGGAAGGTGCGGAAAATGCGGAATCTTGTGCGGGTCCTGCCAGTGGGGTGTTGAAGAACTCCGCCATACGTCCTCCTTGACGCTCAGCGCTCAAGACGTGGACGGATTGTAGGGAGCGGAAGCCGATCAAAACAGTGTGCCATAAATGCAATTGACCTTCACCAGCCGATCGGCAAATGATCGAAGCCCCGGATCAACCCGAATGCAGTAATGGGGCAGGCGCATTTTCCGCAGATCAACGATCCCACATAAATGATCACACATAAATGAATAAGGCCCTGCTCGGCAGGGCCTCAAAAGGCGGATCAAGAAACGGATCGGGGAAGGAACCCCGGGTGCCTGGGGCGCCCGCGACGCCCGGGGCACCTCGCAGGAGCCTTCAGAAGGGCAAGGGGTGCCCGGGGAGCATCGTCACGGCAGCACTGTCGCGGGCGTCTTCGGCCAGCTCATACGGATCACTCCGCCATTGGCTCCCGATCTGACTTCCACATCGTCGACGAGGCCACTGATGACCGCGAGGCCCATCTCGTCCTCGCCGTCCGCGTCACTTTCGTGATCCGGCTCATCGAGCCCCGCGCCGGGCGTGGCGCCGCGTGTCGCGGAGGCCACGGCCGGTCCACCGAGAGCGGGATCGTCCCCCGGTCCGGGGACCTCGTCGCCGACCTCGGCGGAGAAGGACTTCTCCTCCTCGATCAGGGCGACGGAGACGGGAGCGGTGATGCCATGGCTGCGGTGCAGCCCGACTGCACGGCTGCAGGCCTCACCGACTGCGAGTCTGACCTCGTCGAGCACGGCTTCGTCGACCCCTGCCCGGCGCGCCACGGCGGCCGCCACGAGGCGGGCCGTCCTGACGTGTTCGGGCTGGGCGCTGAAGCGGAGTTCAACGGTGGTCATGCGATCCCCCTCAGACGTACGGGCGTGCATCCCAGGGGCCCGGGCACGCTGCCCGGTGTCCCTGCTGTCTTTTTCTCTTCTTCCGGGCCGACGGCTCGTCTTTCGTAGCCGTTCGCCGCGCGTGTCCGTTTGCCGCGCGTGTCCCGCCGGAAAAACCGACCGGAGCCGACTTGGTCGACGGACGGCACGGCCCTCGAACGGCAGAGCGACGGACCACTGGCCGGCTGCCGAACGGCTCGTCGGCCGACTGGCCGACGTTCCGTCCAACTCCGGCCGGCCCGGTTGTCCAGCCGCTCGGGGCGCCGGACATCCGGCTCCCAGGCCTCCGATCGCCCGGCCGGTCCACTGTTCCGACCGGCCGATCGGCGTACCTCACGGCATGCCAGCCAGGTACGGCCACGCGTCGCACCTGCCGCCCTGCGGGCAGCGGGTGCGCCGGGCTGCGACCGAACCGGCCTTCGGCCGATCCGACCGGCGGACCGGCCTTGGGCCGACCGTCAGTCGGTGGCCGCGACGGCCTCGTCGACCGTGGTGTGAATGGGGAACACCTTGGTCAGACCAGTGATCCGGAAGATCTTGAGAATGCGCTCCTGGTTGCAGACCAGGCGCAGCGAGCCCTCATGGGCCCGGACACGCTTCAGGCCGCCCACGAGCACGCCGAGGCCGGTCGAGTCGAGGAAGTCCACGCCTTCCATGTCGACAACCAGGTGGTAGCTGCCGTCATTCACCAACTCGACCAACTGCTCGCGCAGCTTGGGCGCGGTATACACATCAATCTCGCCACCGACCTCGACGACCGTACGGTCGCCACCAGGGCCGGACACATTGCGAGTCGACAAGGACAGGTCCACGGATCCTCCAGCACCTTGCTATCGAGCGGTCGCCCCTCAGTCTCCCCGGCGGAGCCAGGGAACGGATCGCCAGCCGCGATGGCATTCAATCACTTACCAGCAGCCATGCACGACGCCTTGGGACCATTGTCCGTCATGCCAGTGACACACTCGGTGCCGATGGCCAAGAATCACCGCCCCAGTCGACCACCCGGGAACAGCGAGTCCAGCCCCTCTCCCGCCATGGTCCTCGACCGGCTCGCCGCAGTGGCGGGCCGGTCCGCGCGCATCACTCATACGGAGCACATGCCCCCGCGCGCGGGAACCCATGCCATTTGGCCTGATCGCATCCGGCCGGAAGTCGTCGCCGCGATCCAGAAGGCCGGAATCGGCCATCCGTGGGTGCACCAGGCGGCCGCCGCCGAGCACGCGCTGGACGGCGAGTCCGTGGTCATCGCCACCGGCACGGCGTCCGGCAAGTCGCTCGCCTACCTCGCCCCGGTCCTCAGCGCCCTGCTCGACGGCTCCGAGGCCCCGAACGGCCGCGGCGCCACCGCCCTGTACCTGGCACCCACCAAGGCCCTGGCCGCCGATCAGAGGCGTGCCGTGAAGCAGCTCGCCGCTCCGCTCGGCAGCGCCGTCCGGCCCGCGGTCTACGACGGCGACACCCCGGTCGAGGAACGCGAGTGGGTGCGTCAGTACGCCAACTACGTCCTGACCAACCCCGACATGCTGCACCGCGGGATACTCCCGTCCCACCCCCGCTGGTCCTCCTTCCTGCGCGCCCTGCGCTACGTCGTCATCGACGAGTGCCACACCTACCGCGGTGTCTTCGGCTCCCACGTCGCCCAGGTGGTACGCCGCCTCCGCCGCCTGTGCGCCCGTTACGGCGCCGATCCGGTCTTTCTCCTCGCCTCCGCCACCGCGGCGGAACCCTCCGTCGCGGCCGGCCGTCTCACCGGTCTCCCGGTCAAGGAGGTCGCCGACGACTCCTCGCCCCGGGGCGAGCTGGTCTTCGCGCTGTGGGAGCCGCCCCTGACCGATCTGCACGGCGAGAAGGGCGCCCCGGTCCGGCGCACCGCCACCGCCGAGACCGCCGACCTCCTCACCGATCTCACCGTCCAGGGCGTCCGCTCGGTCGCCTTCGTACGTTCCCGGCGCGGTGCCGAGCTGATCTCCGTCATCGCCAAGGAGCGCCTTGCCGAGGTGGACCGCTCCCTGCCGGCCCGGGTCGCCGCCTACCGCGGGGGCTACCTGCCCGAGGAACGCCGCGCCCTGGAGCGCGCCCTGCACTCCGGGCAACTGCTCGGACTGGCCGCCACCACCGCCCTCGAACTCGGCATCGATGTCTCCGGCCTGGATGCCGTCGTCATCGCCGGCTACCCCGGCACCAGGGCGTCGCTGTGGCAGCAGGCGGGCCGCGCCGGGCGCTCCGGCCAGGGTGCACTGGCCGTCCTGGTGGCCCGCGACGACCCGCTGGACACCTTCCTCGTCCACCATCCCGAGGCGCTGTTCCAGCAGCCCGTGGAGTCGACCGTCCTCGACCCGGACAATCCATACGTCCTCGCCCCTCATCTGTGCGCCGCCGCCGCCGAGCTCCCCCTCACCGATCCGGACCAGGAGCTCTTCGGCCCGGCCATGGCCGAACTGCTGCCGCAGCTGGAAGCCGCGAAACTGCTGCGCAAGCGGCCATCGGGCTGGCACTGGACCCGCCGCGAGCGCGCCGCCGATCTCACCGACATCCGTGGCGAGGGCGGCCGCCCCGTCCAGATCGTCGAGGAGGGCACCGGCCGGCTGCTGGGCACCGTCGACGAGGCGGCCGCGCACACCGCCGTCCACGAGGGCGCCGTCCACCTGCATCAGGGCCGCACCTACCTGGTCCGGAGGCTGGATCTGGAGGACTCGGTGGCCCTGGTCGAGGAGGCCGTCCCGCCGTACTCGACCACCGCACGCGACACCACCTCCATCGCCGTGCTGGAGACCGACACCGAGATCCCGTGGGGGGACGGGCGCCTCTGCTACGGCTCGGTGGAGGTCACCAGCCAGGTCGTCTCCTTCCTGCGTCGCAGGCTGATCAGCGGTGAGGTCCTCGGCGAGACCAAGCTGGACCTGCCGCCCCGCACCCTGCGCACCCGCGCCGTCTGGTGGACGGTCACCGAGGACCAGCTCGACGCCGCCCGCATCAACCCGGAGATCCTGGGCGGCACCCTGCACGCCGCGGAGCACGCGTCGATCGGGATGCTGCCGCTCTTCGCCACCTGCGACCGGTGGGACATCGGCGGCGTCTCCGTGCCGTTGCACCCGGACACCCTGCTGCCCACGGTCTTCGTGTACGACGGCCACCCGGGCGGTGCCGGGTTCGCCGAGCGTGCCTTCCACACCGCCCGTGCGTGGCTGACCGCCACCCGCCAGGCCATCGCGTCCTGCGAATGCGAGGCGGGCTGCCCGTCCTGCGTCCAGTCCCCCAAGTGCGGCAACGGCAACGAACCACTGCACAAGCGCGGTGCCGTGCGCCTCCTCACCGAACTCCTGCGCTCTGCGCCTGAGGCAGCCGGGGATCCCGGCCCGGCGGATCCGCCGGAGGCGTAGGAGGCCGGGGCTGGAGAGGCCCAGTCGCAGGCGGCCCGGACACAGGAGGCCGGAGCTGGAGAGGCCCAGTCGCAGGCGGCCCGGACACGCCAGGCCGGGGCACAGGTGCCGGCCCGGGAGGACCGGGAAGAGCCTCCGGAGGGCCGGCCCTGGACCTGACCGCCGGTTCGTACGGACCGAAACTCACCCGGGCCGTCACATCGGCGACCTCCCCACTCACCGCACACCGGACCACCACAGCCCCCTGCGCCGCGGCCACCTTCCCGGCGGCCCCGCATGCCGCCCCAGGGCCTTGCAGGGCCCGGTCGGCGGCCGCCAGGGCTGCCAGGTCCGCCGCACCGCCCGCCCGGTGCCGAACAACCACCACCTGCCCGAGGGCCAGCACAACCGCGAACACCGCGCACAACGTGGCCGTGGTCATCGCTGCCCACACCGTGGCCAGGCCCCTGTCCCCGTCCCCCGGCCCACCGCTCCCGCGCAGGCGAGCAAGGGCGGCAGTACGCCACTTCCGGTGCGCCCCGGTCATTGCGTCACCCCCACCGTGTCCTCGGCCAGTGCCGCCGCCTCCGCGTGAAGCTTCAAGGCCAGTGGTCCCGGCCCCGGCATCGACGCCGCCACCCGTACCCGCCACAGCTCCCCGGTCCGTTCCATCGCGACTTCGGCCCCGCCGGGTGCCGCCGAACGGGCGGCCTCCAGCACCTGCGCCTCCGGCTCGGAACGGGCCGCCGCTCTCGCCCCTGCCCTCGCCGCGTCCACACACCGGATCTGGGCGGAGGCGGCCATCAGCGCCCACACCAACGTCAGGGCGAACACCACCAGCACCGGAATCGCCATGGCCGCTTCCGCTGTCACCGCGCCCTGATCCCCTCGGGCCCCGGCTCCCCCGCTTCCCCCATTTCTCCCGCGCTCAGAACTTCGCATCGAGCGCGTCTTTCAACAGTGACTGCAGCGCGGACATGACCGGCTGGCTGGTGACCACCTTGTAGAGCACCGCCGCGAATGCACAGGCCGCGATCGTCCCCACCGCGTATTCGGAAGTCGTCATTCCGTTGTCCGAGCGGACTCGGCCTGCCATGCCACGCACCCAGTCCTTGATTCGCCGTACCATTCCAACCCCCGCGGAATTCCTAATTCATACTGAATGGTTTTACTCATACTTTTTCGGTTACCCGATGCGAAGCAGTCCGGTCGCCAGACCGACCACCACCGGTGCCACCCCGACCATCAGGAATGCGGGCAGAAAACAGAGTCCGACGGGGGCAGTGACCGCCACCCCTGCCCGCTGGGCGCGCGCCACGGCCGCACTCGCACGCTCCGCCCGCATCGCCTCGGCCAGCCGCGCCACCGGCTCCGCCGCCGGGGCTCCCGTCGCCCCGGCCCGGTCCAGGCAGCGGGCCAGCGCGCTGGCACCCGGTATCTCCCCGAACCGCCCCCAGGCTGCCGCAGGTTCACCACCGAGACGGATCTCCGCGGCCGTCCGCGCCAGACGCACGCCGACCGGTCCGCCGAGCGACTCCCCCACCGCCTCTGCCGCCTCCCGGGGCCCGGCCCCGGCCGAGATGCAGGCCGCCAACAGATCGGCCGCCAGCGGGAGCTGACGTGCGGCCTCCGCCATCTCCGCCTGCCCGAGCCCCGGTTCGGGTCTGCGTCGGGCCCGCTGCCACCTCCAGGCGCCGTACGCCGCCGCCAGCCCCGTCGCGCACCCCGGCAGGCCGCCGACCAGGACCCAGCTCGCCGCCACAGCACCCACCGATGCGATCCACTCCTTCGCCCGGACACCGGTTGCCGGGTGCCCAAGGCCCTGCCCACAGCCGCGCCTCTGCCCCCGCCGACGCTTCTGGACGCCGATCTCCAGCAGCATCGCGCCCCGGCGACGCACGGTCCGCCTCCGCCGTACTCCCGCCAGGGCAAAGGCCGTACCGGCGACCACGCTCAGCACCGTGCACACTGCCGCCACCCGGTGGACGGCTTCGCCGGTGACCCCGCTCATGCCGCCTCCCCCGCCCGTACGATCCGGCCGGCCCAGTACAGCCCGGCCGCCTCCAGCAGTCCGCCCGTCGCCAGGCAGACCAGCCCGGCCGGCGTGTGCAGCAGCACCCTCAACGGGTCGGCCCCGAGCGCCGCCCCCAGCCCCAGGCCCAGCACCGGGAGCAGAGCCAGTACGGCCACCGTCGACCAGGCGCCCGCCAACTGGGCCCGCAACTCCTCCCGTCTGCGCCGCTCAGCCCGCAACGCGCCCTCCAGGCGGTCCAGCCCCGCCGCGAGCCCGGCCCCGCCGTCGGCCGCCACCCGCCAGCAGGCCGCCACCCCGGCGAGCCCGTCCAGGCCCGGCTCCCGTGCCGCCTGCCGGAGCGCCCCCGGCACATCGCCACCGAATCGCGCCGCTGCAGACACACCAGCCTCCGCCGCCCCCATCACCCCGGTGCCGCGGACGGCGACGAGCAGCGCCTGGCCCGGTTCGTGTCCGGCCCGCAACTCACCCACGACGGCACCGCACAGCGCCACCACCCCGGCAGCCCGGCGTTCCCGCTCCTTGCCCTGGGCGCTCCTCCGCAGCCACCGCCGCACCAGCGGCACCGCCACCGCCCCGGCCAACAGGGGCAGCACCGACTCCCCCAACGCAGCGACGAGCACCGCCACCGGGAGGCAGAGCCACTCCCGCCGCTCCCACACTCGCTCCCGCACCCGCGCCCCGGCCCGTTCCCAGCGGACACGCAGCGGCGACCGATCCACCTCGTCGACAAACAGCACCCGGGCCCTCCGTCGCCCGTGGTCCTGCGCCGCCATCAGCCAGGCCGCCGCCCCGACACACAGGACCACCGCGCAGCTCACGCCCGCCGACAACCCCGTCGGCGCACCCCCGGTCACAGCGCACCCCCGATCAGTGATCGCAGCCGCTCCCAGCCCCGTTCCCGCACGAATCCTTCGGCGCCCCAGCGCAGCGCGGGCACGGTCACCACCAGCCCTGCCGCGTCCCGCTCCAGGACCTGCACCTCGGCGATGCGCCGCTGTCCGGCCCGGTCCCGCACGAGATGGACCACCACCGACAGCGCGGCCGCCAACTGGCTGTGCAGCGCCGTCCGGTCCAGCCCCGCCGCCGTCCCCAGCGCCTCCAGACGGGCCGGTACATGCTCGGCCGCATTGGCGTGAACCGTCCCGCACCCGCCTTCGTGGCCGGTGTTCAGCGCGGCCAGGAGCTCAGTGACCTCGGCGCCGCGCACCTCCCCGACCACCAGCCGATCGGGCCGCATCCGCAGCGCCTGCCGCACCAGGTCCCGGAGCGTCACCCGGCCCGCCCCCTCCTGGTTGGCGGGGCGCGACTCCAGGCGCACCACATGGGGATGGTCCGGCCGCAGCTCCGCTGAGTCCTCGGCGAGCACGATCCGCTCGCGCTTCCCGACCGCACCCAGCAGACTCGACAGAAGAGTCGTCTTGCCGGCACCCGTCCCCCCGCTGATCAGGTACGAGACCCGGGCCTCCACCAGGGCCCGCAGCACCCGGTCACCACCGGGCGGCACCGTCCCCGCCGCAACCAGCTCCGTCAGCGAGAAGGCCCTGGGCCGCACGACCCGCAGCGACAGACACGTCGAGCCGACGGACACCGGCGGCAACACAGCATGCATGCGGGTGCCGTCCGGGAGCCTCGCGTCCACCCAGGGGCGGGCGTCGTCCAGCCGTCTCCCCGCCACGGCGGCCAGCCGCTGTGCCAGCCTGCGCACCGCGGCGGCGTCCGCGAAGGTCACCCCGGTGAGTTCGAGGCCGCCGCCCCGGTCCACCCACACCCGGTCCGGCGCGGAGACCAGCACATCCGTCACCATCGGATCGGCGAGCAGCGGCTCCAGCACCCCGGTCCCGACCAGCTCGCCACGCAACTCATCGGCTGCACCCAGCACTTCGGTGTCTCCGAGCAGCCGCCCCTGGGCCCGCAGCGCGGCCGCCACCCCGGCCGGGGTCGGTGCCGTGCCGCTCTGCGCGAGCCGCTGCCGTACGGCATCGAGCAGCGTCTCCGTCATGACGCACCTCCACCGGCGCGTGCCCCCACACCCTCCGGTGCGAGTGCCCGCTCCCAGAACGCTGCGCAGAACCTGCCCAGCGGACCGCGCGCACTGCCACCCGGCGGCGTGCCACCGTCCTCGGCGACCGAAAGCCCGGCGTCGAGCGGGAGTTCACCGGCAAGCGGCAGCCCCAGCGCCTCTGCCACCCACCGTTCGTCGAGGCCCGCCGCGTACGGCCCGCGGGACACCACCCGCAGATCGTCCAGGACCATCCCGGCCATCGACGCCACACGCTTCGCCGCCGCGACCGCGCGAAGCTCTCCCGGGACCACCAACAACCCGAGATCCAGTTGTGCGAGCGCCTCGGCCACCGATTCGTCGACCCGGCGCGGCAGATCGACGACCACCACCCCGCCGAGCCTGCGTGCGGCAGCCAGCACAGCCCGTATGGCCTGCGGCGGGATGACCACCCAGTCGTCGCGGCCCCAGCTGAGCACCCGCAGCCCGTGGAGCGCCGGAAGTGATTCCTCCAGCGCGCCTCCGCCGACCCGCCCCTTGGAATGGGCGAAATCCGGCCATCGCATCCCCTCGGCCCTTTCACCGCCGAGCAGCACGTCGATGCCGCCGCCGAGCGGATCGCCGTCGATCAGCATGGTCCGCTGTCCTGCCCTGGCCGCGGTCACCGCGAGGGCGCAGGCCAGCGTGGACGCGCCGGAGCCGCCCCGGCCGCCGATCACACCCACGGTGAGCGCCGGCCGGCCCACGCCTTCCGACGCATTGGCGATCTGATCGACGAGCCAGCTCTCCGAATCAGGCAGCCTCAGCACATATTCGGCCCCGATCTCCACAGCGTGGCGCCAGACGTCCGGGGCGTCCTGATCCCGGCCGACGAGCATCACGCCCCGCCTGCGCACCGCCCCCCGACATCTCTGGGCGGCATCGTCGCCCACCAGAACCATGGGGGCCTGCTCCCAACTGCCTCTGTTTTCGGGCAGCGAGTGATGAACTTCCGGTTCCGCTCCAGCGGCCGCACACAGCCGCAGCAGATCGTCGAGCAGTTCCACATCCTCGGTCACGATCAGCGGTCCGCCCCGCGCTCCGGCGGCCGGCAGAGGATCCCGTGCGATGAGCTCGGCCACGATCTCCGCCCCCTTCTCACTGCACCTTCATCGCGGATCGCGTTGATCCCGGAGCGTTCCGGGACCAGCGATTCCACACCCCGCGGACTTCGCGGCTGGAATCACCGTGCAGCGCTTCGGAAAATCGCGTGGATCTTGCTCGAAAACTGTGGACAACCCCAACGTTGTGGATATCTCCGTAGCTCAAACCGGCGACTTCCGGAGCGCACCTCTTTCGCTACGCACCGTGACGAGCCAAGGTGAGGGGAGACGGAGCGAGAAGCGGGCCGTCACGGCCGAAATGGAGGCAGAATGCTTGGTTCCGAGCGGCAGAAACGCGTCCGGACATGCGACGACCCCCGCCGGGGGGGAGAGCGGGGGTCGTCCCCACGGCCGACTCGGGGGGGGGAGGAGCCGGACCGGGTTAGCACGGTCGCGAACGATCCGTGACTTCCATGGTGTACCCGAGCGCCTTCTCAGGCAAACCCACGCGCCAGAGTTTACGCCGAATGGCGTCCCCCTATGCTCTGCCTTGTGGAAAACCGCTTCTTGCCGCGCACAGCCGCCTTCTTCGACCTGGACAAGACGGTCATTGCGAAGTCTTCGACGCTGACCTTCAGCAAGTCCTTCTACCAAGGCGGACTGATCAACCGCCGCGCTGTACTGCGCACTGCGTACGCACAGTTCGTGTTCCTTGCCGGGGGCGCAGATCACGATCAGATGGAGCGGATGCGGGAATATCTCTCCGCACTCTGCAGAGGCTGGAACGTCCAGCAAGTGAAGGAAATCGTCGCCGAGACCCTTCACGATCTGATCGACCCCATCATCTACGACGAAGCCGCAACACTCATTGAAGAGCATCACACCGCCGGACGCGATGTGGTGATCGTTTCGACCTCGGGCGCCGAGGTCGTCGAACCGATCGGCGAGCTGCTCGGCGCCGACCGGGTCGTCGCCACCCGAATGGTCGTCGGCGACGACGGCTGCTTCACCGGCGAGGTCGAGTACTACGCATACGGGCCGACCAAGGCCGAGGCGATCAGGTCCCTCGCGGTATCGGAGGGGTACGACCTCTCACGCTGCTATGCGTACAGCGACTCCGCCACGGATGTACCGATGCTGGAGTCGGTCGGCCATCCGCACGCGGTCAATCCAGATCGCGCGCTGCGGCGCGAGGCGACCCTCCGCGAGTGGCCGATTCTCGTCTTCAACCGCCCGGTCCGGCTCAAGCAGCGACTGCCCGCGCTCTCGCTGCCGCCGCGACCGGCGCTCGTCGCGGCGGCAGCGGTGGGCGCGGCCGCCGTCACGGCAGGCCTGGTCTGGTACACCTCCCGCCGCCGCGCCGCCACGACCTCCGCCTGACACACACCCCGGACGGAGGCTCGGCGTACACCGAAACGGCCGGCACCGAATTATCCAACTCGCCCGTAATTGAACCCAAAAGTAAAGAAGTGGGGCCAGCACTACCGCTCACCCCGGCTCTGGAGTACAAATGACTCAACGGCCCGCGAGACCAAGGACATCCGAGAGGATTACCTGTAACGCAGAGACGGCCCCACGGACCGAGCATGAAAACCGAGCACCCACGCGACGTCGACCCGTCGAATACGGGCCAGCCACACCAGGGAAACGGGCAAAGCATCCCGACCTGATGGGCATATATCGAGGACGCATGGTAACTGGGTAGACATGCCAGCGGCGGTACCGAGGACGGTACCGCCGCAACCCTTTTGCTGGGCAATGAAGTCGACGCGGTGAAGACAATTCGGCGAAGTTACCGCAATGAAGTTACTTCGGTGGATTTATCTCTACGCACAGCTCGACGCACGTCGCGGCACTCGGCGCGACACGCACACGGCGCGGCCGTCGCCCGTTACGCGGCTCCGCGCTGCAGTGCCTCGCACACCGCCGTCGACTCCCTGACACCCAGCTCCACGGAGCGTCCGCAGTGCGCGATCCAGGCCGCCATCCCCTCCGGCATTCCCGACAGATAGCCCTCGAACGCCGCGATGTACGCCGCCCGCCCTTGTTCAGCGTGGCCGACCTCGGCGGGGCAGATCGATTTGGGGTCGAGCCCGCTCCCGATCAGCACGATCCGCTCGGCGGTCCGAGCCACGAGGCCGTTGTACGAGCCGAAGGGGCGCAGGGCCAGCAGTTCGCCGTGTACGACCGCCGCCGCAACCAGCGCGGGCGCCGAAGTGCCCGAGAGAATCAGCCCGGAGAGCCCCTCCAACCGCCCGGCCACCTCGTCGGCATCCGGCAGCGGCGCCTCGACCAGCGGCTCGTCCACGTGCTCACCCGCCAGCCTCGGCCGGCCGACGGCGTCGTCGGGTGCCGCCCCGCCGGCCGCGACCAGATGCAGCCGTGCCAGCACCCGCAACGGTGACTGCCGCCAGATGGAGAGCAGTTGACCCGCTTCGGCGGTCAGCCGCAGGGCTGCCCCGACCACCTGCGCCTCGTCGTCACCACTGAAGTCGCTGCGCCGGCGCACCTCCTCCAGATTCCAGTCGGCGCCGGACAGCGCCGCCGATCCGCGGGCGCCGCGCAGCGCCGCTTCCGCGGTGACCTCATTGCTGCGGCGCCGCATGACGCGGTGACCGTAGACCCGGTCGACGGCCTTGCGTACGGAGTCCACCGCGTCGGCGACGCCCGGCAGGGTGCCGAGGACGGCGAGCGGATCAGAGGCAGTCGTACTCATAGGTAACGAGGCTACGCGCCTCCTGCGCCGATGCCGCTCAGGAGTGGCCTTCTTCACGAAGTGCGACAGCGGACCGCGATCACACCACTACCCTAGGTGAACATGAAGATCGCTTTCGTAGGGAAGGGCGGCAGCGGCAAGACGACGCTGTCCTCGCTCTTCATCCGCCACCTCGCCGCCAATGAAGCCCATGTCGTCGCGGTGGACGCCGACATCAACCAGCACCTCGGGGCCGCGCTCGGCCTCGACGACCAGGAGGCCGCCGCGCTGCCCGCCATGGGGGCGCACCTGCCTCTGATCAAGGAGTATCTACGCGGCAGCAATCCCCGTATCGCCTCCAGCGAGACGATGATCAAGACGACTCCGCCCGGCGAAGGCTCCCGGCTGCTGCGGATCCGCGAGGACAACCCGATCTACGACGCGTGTGCCCGTGCGGTCCGGCTCGACGACGGGGAGATCCGGCTGATGGCCACCGGGCCGTTCACCGAGTCGGACCTGGGCGTGGCCTGCTACCACTCCAAGGTCGGCGCGGTCGAACTCTGCCTCAACCATCTCGTCGACGGCCCCGACGACTATGTCGTCGTCGACATGACGGCGGGTTCGGACTCCTTCGCCTCAGGGATGTTCACCCGCTTCGACATGACGTTCCTGGTCGCGGAGCCGACCCGGAAGGGCGTCTCGGTCTATCGCCAGTACATGGAGTACGCGCGGGACTTCGGTGTCGCACTGAAGGTCATCGGCAACAAGGTGCAAGGTGAGGACGATCTGGAGTTCCTGCGCGCCGAGGTGGGCGACGACCTGCTGGTCGCTGTCGGGCACTCCGACTGGGTACGGGCGATGGAGAAGGGCCGCCCCGCTCGCTTCGAGCTGCTGGAGGCGGACAACCGGATGGCTCTGCAGGCGCTGCAGAACGCCACGGAGGACTCGTACGAACAGCGGGACTGGGGCCGCTACACGCGGCAGATGGTGCACTTCCATCTGAAGAACGCGGAGAGCTGGGGCAACGAAAAGACGGGCGCAGATCTGGCCGCCCAGGTCGACCCCGCCTTCGTCCTCGACGAGCGGTACGCGCAGGACGGCGCCGCTCAGCCCGCCTGAGCCATTGGCACCCCCGTCGGCGGGATTGGCTCCTCCCCGTGGGAGCCGTTGCATCCCCCGGGCGCCGGACGGGATCGGTTCTCCGACCCGTCCGGCGCTCGACGCTACCGCCCGGCCCGTCCGGCACCTGGCACGCCGGGCGCAACCGAAGGCCGCACAGCTCTGCGGTCGTGCCCGGCGGTACCCCGGTCACGCGTGTCGGCCTCCGTCGCCCGGTCGGTCCCGGAGGTCCCCGTTCCGCCGAGGAACGCGGTCCATCCCTCCGCGGGTGCCTGGCCGACTTCGAGCGTGCCGAGCTTCGCCAGCGTCGTCGGATCCTGTGCGTCCAGCCAGTCGGCGAGCTGCCGGAAGGACACGCAGCGCACGTTCTTCTTCGTGCAGACCGTCGCGATGGTCTCCTCGACGGCGCGCATGTAGGCGCCGCCGTTCCAGGACTCGAAGTGGTTGCCGATGATCAGCGGGGCGCGGTTTCCGTCGTAGGAGCGGTCGAAGGCCTGGAGCAGGCCGTCGCGCATCTGGTTGCCCCAGTACTCGTGCCGGTCCGGGTCGCCCTGCGTCGTACCGGACTGGTTGAACATGAAGTTGTAGTCCATCGACAGGGTCTCGAACGCGCGTCCCGGCACGGGAACGAGCTGCATCGACAGGTCCCAGAGCCCGTCCTTCTTCTTCGGCCAGACCTGGTTGTTGACCCCACTGGAGTCGTAACGGAAGCCCATCGTCCGTGCTGCGGCCACCATGTTCTTCTGCCCCTCCAGGCAGGGGGTGCGGCCGCCGATGAGTTCCTTGTCGTAGTCGAAGGGGAGTGGCTTCTCCCCTTCGAGGCTGGGGGCGTTGGTCTTCCAGTTCTTCACGAAGGACTTGGCCTGGCTGATCTCGCTCTTCCACTGATCGACGGACCAGGTGCCGCCGCCCTCGGGACCGCAGAAGTGGCCGTTGAAGTGAGTGCCGATCTCGTCACCGTCCTCCCAGGCCCCGCGCACCTGGGTGATGGTGTTCCGGATTCCCTCGGTGTCGTTGAAGCCGATGTCGGAGCTGCCGGCGTTGTGCTTCGGCGGGTCGTAGAGCTCCGCCTTGTCCTCCGGCAGCATGTACACGCCGCTGAGGAAAAACGTCATGTTCGCGTGGTACTTCTCGCCGACCTCGCGGAAGTGCGAGAACAACTTCTGGCTGTCCTCGCCCGCGCCGTCCCACGAGAACACCACGAACTGCGGGGGCTTCTGGCCGGGCGCCAGTCGCTTGGCCGCGGGCTGGTTCGGCTGGTCGCCGGTGAAGGCGGTCGAGCCGTCACCGATGAGCCGGAAGACGCTCTTGGGCGCGGCTCCAGGGGCCTTCTTCCTGGCCCCTGCAGCGGGCTTCTTCGCTCCAGCGACCGGCTTCGCCGCTCCTGGACCGGCGGCCCCGCGGCCGGCATCGGAACCGGAGGAGCAGCCAGCCGCTCCCGCGGTCAGCGCGACGACCACGACCCCCAGGGCGACCCGCCCGGCGTTGGCCCTCTGCGCGGTGGCTCTCCTCGCAGCGGCTCTCTTCCCGGCGAGTCTCGTCGTGGCAGCCCTCACCCGCCCACCTCTTCCTTGCCGGTAATTTCCATTGAAGTGCCGATACCGCACGGTCAAGCTCGCACACAGTTCCGTCTGATCAGCACGACAGGCCGAATGAAAAGATGCTTATTCATCCAAATGAGTGACTAGATGGGCTATTTGACCTGAAGTATGGACGCAAATCTTTACTCTCCATTACGATCTATTTACTGAGAGTTGAGAAATCCCGCCGCTGCACGCTGTGACCCACGGCCGCGTCCTCACATTCCGCGACCGCACTGCCCCGGAGGAGACGGGAACATGTCCGCTTGCGTCCCCACTCGTCACAACCGCACATCCCGTAGTTCGCGCCCACCGCGCGCCACGGGAGTCAAGCGACCACACAGCCCGCCGCCACCACGCGGCGGACGATTCCGCATCACGGGCGCCGATCTGTCCGCATCGATCACGGTCTTCCTGCTCGCCGTCCCCATGTCGCTCGGCCTCGCCGTCGCCATGGACGCCCCGCTGGAAGCCGGCCTCATCTCCGCCGCGATCGGCGGCATCGTCGCCGGACTGCTCGGGGGCACGCCCCTCCAGGTCAGCGGCCCGTCTGCCGGACTGACCGTGGTCACCGCCGAGTTGATCCATACCTACGGCTGGCGCACCACCTGCGCGATCACCATCGGCGCCGGGCTTCTGCAGATCCTGCTGGGCTCGCTGCGGGCGGCGCGCAGCGCCCTCGTCGTCAGTCCCGCCATCGTCCACGGCACCCTCGCCGGCATCGGCGTGGCCATCGCGCTCGCCCAGCTGCACATCGTGCTCGGCGGTTCGCCGCAGAGTTCCGCCGTCGCCAACACCCTTGCACTTCCCGACCAGTTGGTCCGGGTGAGCCCGGCCGCGCCGCTCATCGGCGTGCTGACCATCGCGGTCCTGGTCCTGTGGCCGCGGATTCCGGGCCGGATCGGCAGCGGTGTACGACGGATTCCGGCCGCCCTCGCCGCAGTGGTGACCGCTACGGCGGTGGCCGCGATCGCCGCCCCCGGGATAGCCCGGGTCGATCTGCCATCCTGGCGCTCACACGCCCTGCCGGAGATGCCGCACGGCCCCGTACTCGCCCTGGCCACCGCCGTGTTCACGGTGATGCTGGTGGCCAGCCTGGAATCGCTGCTCGCCGCGATGGCCGTGGACAAGCTGTCGGCCTCGCCTTCGCACTCGGCCCCGGCCGCGGCATCGGCCACGCCGTCCGGCTCACCGGGCTCGGCCGCCTCACCCACGCTGCCGGCCAGACGCTCCGATCTCGACCGTGAGCTGCGCGCCCAGGGCATCGCCAACACCCTGTCCGGGCTGGTGGGCGGGCTGGCCGTGTCCGGCGGTGCGGTGCGCAGTTCGGCGAACGTACGCGCCGGGGCGACCGGGCGCGCCTCCACCGTGCTCCACGGCGTCTGGGTGCTGCTCGCCACCGGGCTGCTGGTCACGGCGCTGGAGTGGATCCCGTTGGCCGCGCTCGCCGCGCTGGTGATGATGGTCGGCATCAAGATGGTGAGCTTCGCCCACATCCGCAACGTCCACAAACACCGCGAAGTCCTGGTGTACGGGGCGACGATCACCGGCGTGATCCTCTTCGGCGTGCTGAAGGGCGTGGCGATCGGCATCGCAGTGGCGGTGGCGGTCGCCCTGCACCGGCTGGCCCGCACCCGGATCACGGTCACCGATCAGGGTGGACAGCATCTGGTCGTCGTACAGGGCCAGTTGACGTTCCTCGCAGTGCCTCGGCTCAGCCGCACGCTCGGCCAACTGCCCCAGGGCAGCGATGCCGTCGTCGAACTGGACGGCTTCTTCATGGACCATGCGGCGTACGAGGCGATCCAGGACTGGAGCACCGCCCAGACCGCGCACGGTGGCCGGGTCGTGTTCACCGGCAGGTCCGGCGGCCGGATCGCGGAGCCCGCCTCGGCGGCGCACTCCTGTTGCCGCCCCTGGACGCCCTGGCGCAACCACCACTGTCACGACGAGTCCGGCAGCACGCCCGAGGCCGGTCACTTCATCAGCCGCTCCGCCGAAGCCCACCCCGGAACCGACCACATCGAAACATTCCATATCGACACATCCCGCAACGCTCCCCCCAGCGCCCCCAACCCCGCTCGCTCCCTCGCGCCGGGACCTGCCCCGGACGCCGCCTCCGGCCCGGACCCCGCTGCCCACCGCTCCCCCGACCGGGCGGCCGGCCCGCACTCCGCGGCTGCCCGTCGACCCGGCGGCAATCGGCTGATCAGCGGCCTCAGTTCGTTCCAGCGCAACACCGCTCCACTGGTGCGCAACGAGCTGGCCCGGCTGGCCGCCGAAGGGCAGCGCCCCTCTCAGCTCTTCATCACCTGTGCGGACTCCCGCCTGGTCACCAGCATGATCACGGCAAGCGGTCCGGGCGACCTGTTCACCGTGCGGAACATCGGCAATCTGGTACCCCTGCCGAACGCCGAGTCGGGCGACGACTCGGTGGGCGCGGCAATCGAGTACGCGGTGGAGGTACTGAAGGTGGAGTCCATCACCGTATGCGGGCACTCCGGCTGCGGAGCGATGCAGGCACTGCTCGGCACCAGACCGGACCGGGGCACTGCGCCCACGTCCCTGTGGCGGTGGCTGAGACATGGGCTGCCGAGCCTGGAGCGAATGGCGTCCCGGCACCACGCCTGGGCCCGGATCTCCGGGCGACTGCCGACCGATGCGCTGGAGCAGCTCTGCCTCACCAATGTGGTTCAGCAACTGGACCATCTGCGGGCACACGAATCGGTGGCGCGGCGGCTCGCGGAAGGCACGCTCCGGCTGCACGGCATGTACTTCCATGTGGGCGAGGCGCAGGCCTATCTGCTGACCGAGGGGGCGAGCAGCGGGCTGGAGCTCGACGAGGTCTTCGACCGCGTGGGCCCCGGCGAACCCTCCGGTCCGGGCGAGTTGGAACGCAGTGGCGTCTGAACCACCTTTACCCCGGGTCCGTGAGAGCTTGTGGTCCTGCCTCCGCACTGCGGCGCATCACGTCGCCCCGCGCCCGCACCGCGTCAACCGCGTCGCGCCGCATGTGGATGTGGGACCGTGTCTCCGTACACGAGACACAGGTCTAAACCAGTTCCGGGCAGACACTTGTCACCCGGCCTTTGGCCTGATGAGCTATGCCCTGGGACACAACGGGCACCCTGGGAATGGGAGATGTCGTGAGCAACGAAAGCCTGGCCAATCTGCTCAAGGAGGAGCGGCGGTTCGCACCGCCTGCCGATCTGGCCGCCCACGCCAATGTCAAAGCGGAGGCGTACGAGCAGGCCAAGGCGGACCGGCTGGGCTTCTGGGCCGAGCAGGCCCGTCGCCTGACCTGGGCCACGGAGCCGACCGAGACGCTCGACTGGAGCAACCCGCCCTTCGCAAAGTGGTTCGCGGACGGCAGTCTCAACGTCGCGTACAACTGCGTGGACCGTCACGTCGAGGCCGGCAACGGCGACCGGGTCGCCATCCACTTCGAGGGCGAGCCCGGCGACAGCCGCGCCATCACCTACGCACAGCTCAAGGACGAGGTCTCCCGGGCCGCCAACGCGCTCATCGAGCTCGGTGTCGGCAAGGGCGACCGCGTCGCCGTCTATCTGCCGATGATCCCGGAGGCCGCCATCGCGATGCTGGCCTGCGCCCGCATCGGCGCCGCCCACTCTGTGGTCTTCGGCGGCTTCTCCGCCGACGCCATCGCCGCCCGTATCCAGGACGCGGACGCCAAGGTCGTCATCACCGCCGACGGCGGCTACCGCCGCGGCAAGCCGTCCGCGCTCAAGCCCGCCGTGGACGACGCCGTCTCCCGTATCGATGGCGTCGAACACGTCCTCGTGGTGCGGCGCACCGGCCAGGACACCGCATGGACCGAGGGCCGCGACATCTGGTGGCACGAGATCACCGGCCGCCAGTCCGCCGAGCACACCCCTGAGGCCTTCGAGGCGGAGCAGCCGCTCTTCATCCTCTACACCTCCGGCACGACGGGTAAGCCGAAGGGCATCCTGCACACCTCCGGCGGCTACCTGACGCAGGTCGCGTACACCCACAACGCGGTCTTCGACCTCAAGCCGGAGACCGATGTCTTCTGGTGCACTGCCGACATCGGCTGGGTGACCGGCCACTCGTACATCGTCTACGGCCCGCTGGCCAACGGTGCAACACAGGTTATGTACGAGGGCACGCCCGACTCCCCGCACCAGGGGCGTTTCTGGGAGATCGTCCAGAAGTACGGCGTCACGATCCTCTACACCGCGCCGACCGCGATCCGTACGTTCATGAAGTGGGGTGACGACATCCCCGCCAAGTTCGACCTGAGCAGTCTCCGGATCCTTGGTTCGGTCGGTGAGCCGATCAACCCCGAGGCGTGGATGTGGTACCGCAAGCACATCGGCGCCGACAAGTGCCCGATCGTTGACACCTGGTGGCAGACGGAGACCGGCGCGATGATGATCGCGCCGCTGCCGGGCGTGACGGAGACCAAGCCGGGGAGCGCCCAGCGCGCTCTGCCCGGTATCTCGGCCACGGTCATCGACGACGAGGCCAACGAGGTTCCGAACGGTGGGGGCGGCTACCTCGTCCTCACCGAGCCGTGGCCGTCGATGCTCCGCACCATCTGGGGCGACGACCAGCGCTTCATCGACACCTACTGGTCGCGATTCGAGGGCAAGTACTTCGCGGGTGACGGCGCCAAGAAGGACGAGGACGGCGACATCTGGCTGCTCGGCCGGGTCGACGACGTGATGCTCGTGTCCGGGCACAACATCTCGACCACCGAGGTCGAGTCGGCGCTCGTCTCGCACCCCTCGGTCGCCGAGGCAGCCGTGGTCGGTGCCGCCGACGAGACGACCGGACAGTCCATCGTCGCCTTCGTGATTCTGCGCGGTACGGCCGATGCCTCCGACGAACTCGTCGCAGAGCTGCGCAACCACGTCGGTGCCACGCTCGGCCCGATCGCCAAGCCGAAGCGGATCCTGCCGGTCGCCGAGCTGCCGAAGACCCGCTCGGGCAAGATCATGCGCCGTCTGCTGCGCGACGTCGCCGAGAACCGCGAGCTGGGGGATGTCACGACGCTGACCGACTCCTCGGTCATGGCGCTCATCCAGACCCAGCTGCCGTCCTCCCCCTCCGAAGACTGACCACAGTCTGCGAGCACTGACCACAGTCCGCAAGGACCGACCACGGCTGCGAGCACTGACCACAGTTCGCGAGGCCTGACCACGGCCTGCGAGGCCAGGCCACACCGAGTAGCAGTACGTCCCGAGGGGCATCCGGCAACGCGCCGGATGCCCCTCGGGGATTTAAGGTGAAGATCACCGGATACAGCCCTGCATGCCCCAGGTACAGTGGCAGCCGCGTCAATAAAGCAATAAGAAAACTCCACAGGGGTGCCGGGAAGTCTGGTCGGCAAGTGCATCTGCCATGCCATCGCTGCCGTACCGACCCGGAGGTCTTCGCTCGTGGCCGCGCCCACCCCCGCCCCCGCACCTCCTTCTCCCTCCCGCCGCACTTTTCTCGGGAGGCTTTCCCTCCCTGAGCGGAACTACCTCGCCGACGCCCTGCGCACCGAGACCGTCGGCGGCGTCATCCTGCTGGTCGCCGCGATAGCCGCCCTGGTGTGGGCGAACACCTTCGGCTCCAGTTACAGGTCCGTCAGCGACTTCCACTTCGGGCCGGAGTCGCTGGGGCTCAATCTCTCGGTGGCGCACTGGGCGGCGGACGGGCTGCTCGCGATCTTCTTCTTCGTCGCGGGCGTCGAGCTCAAGCGGGAGCTGGTCGCGGGCGAACTGCGCGACCCCAAGGCGGCTGCCCTCCCGGTCGTCGCCGCGCTGTGCGGAATGGCGGTTCCGGCCATCGTCTACACGCTGGTGAACGTGGTCGGCGGAGGTTCGACGGACGGCTGGGCCGTCCCCACCGCCACCGACATCGCCTTCGCGCTCGCCGTACTCGCGGTCATCGGCACCTCGCTGCCGAACGCGCTGCGTGCCTTCCTGCTGACCCTGGCCGTCGTCGACGACCTCTTCGCGATCCTGATCATCGCGGTCTTCTTCACCGAGCAGATCGACTTCATGGCGCTGATCGGCGCAGTCATCGGGCTGGCCGTCTTCTGGCTGCTGCTGCGCAGGAACGTGCACGGCTGGTACATCTACGTACCGCTCGCCCTGGTCATCTGGGGCCTGATGTACAACAGCGGCATTCACGCCACGATCGCCGGTGTCGCCATGGGCCTGATGCTGCGCTGCACCCGCCGGGAGGGCGAGACCCACTCGCCCGGCGAGCACATCGAGCACCTGGTCCGCCCGCTGTCGGCCGGTGTCGCCGTGCCGCTGTTCGCCCTCTTCTCGGCCGGTGTCTCCCTCTCCGGCGGCGCCCTGGCGGACGTCTTCACCCGGCCCGAGACGCTCGGTGTCGTCCTGGGCCTCGTCGTCGGCAAGAGCGTGGGAATCTTCGGCGGTACGTGGCTGGCCACCCGCTTCACCAAGGCGGAGCTGAACAAGGACCTGGCCTGGGCGGACGTCCTCGCGGTCGCCACGCTCGCCGGGATCGGCTTCACCGTCTCGCTGCTCATCGGTGAGCTGGCCTTCGTCGGCGACGAGGACATGATCAACGAAATCAAGGCCGCCGTGCTGATCGGTTCCCTGACGGCCGCCGCGGTCGCCTCCGTACTGCTCAAACTCCGGGTACGCAAATACCGGGCGCTGTACGAGGCGGAGGAGCTCGACGAGGACGAGGACGGGGTGCCCGACGTCTACGAGCAGGACGATCCGGAGTACCACCTGCGGATGGCCGCGATCCACGAGAAGAAGGCGGCCGAGCACCGCCGCCTTGCCCAACTGGCGGGGGCAGCGAGCAACGAGCCGGACAGTCCGGCATGATCGGACACCAGATGTGTTGAGCAGCAGAACAGGAGAGGGAGTCAGGGATGAGCGACCCCGGCAACAACGCGGGCAGCGCCGACCGCAGTCTCGGGCAGTTGGTCGCCGCGGCGACAGCCGAGATGTCCGCACTGGTGCACGACGAGATCGCCCTGGCCAAGGCCGAGGTACGGCAGGATGTCAAGCGCGGCGTCGTCGGGAGCGTGGCGTTCATCGTCGCAGCCGTGCTGCTTCTGTTCATGATGCCGATGCTGAGCTTCGCGGCCGCCTATGGGATCAACAACCTGGGCCTGGGCCTGGCATGGTCGTTCCTGATCGTGGCCGGCGGGTTCTTCCTCCTGGCCGCTCTGCTGGGGCTGGTCGGCTGGCTCAAGTTCAAGAAGCTGAAGCCGCCGGAGAAGTCCATCGCCTCGGCGAAGCAGACGGCAGCCGTGCTCCAGGGCGTCAAGCCGCACCCGCGGCCGGCCGTCACGGCGGGGACGAGCCGTCCGGCAGCCTCGGGCAGCACGCTGGCGGGCACGGCCATGGAGAAGGCTCCGGTCCAGGACAAGGGCTCCTCTGTGGCACGCTCGTCCACATGACGGTCCCCGATTCCAGCGCATTCGACCCAGAAGGCCCGGCAGGCCCAGAAGGTCCGGCAGACCTTGTAAGCCCGGCACATCCTGTAAGCCCGGCACACCCTGCAAGTCCGGCAGATCCCGTAGGTCCGGCATGCCCGGTTGACCCTGTGGGCTCGGCAGGTCAGGCAGCCCCCGCGAGCAAGGACGGCCGGGCAGGCTCGAACGGCCCAGCAGCCCCGGGCTCTGCCTCGCCGGGCCCAGCCGTCCCGGGGGGCTCCGGCGGACCCGTACGGATCGAGGGGCCGTGGACCCACCGGGACGTGGCGGCCAACGGCGCCCGCTTCCACATCGCCGAGCTCGGCGAGGGGCCGCTGGTGCTGCTGCTGCACGGCTTCCCGCAGTTCTGGTGGACCTGGCGCCACCAGCTCACCGCGCTGGCCGACGCCGGTTTCCGGGCCGTCGCGATGGATCTGCGCGGGGTCGGCGGCAGCGACCGTACGCCCCGGGGTTACGACCCCGCCAACCTGGCGCTCGACATCACCGGCGTGATCCGCTCGCTCGGCGAACCGGACGCGGCCCTGGTCGGCCACGACATGGGCGGCTACCTCGCCTGGACGGCTGCGGTGATGCGGCCGAAGCTGGTGCGCCGCCTCGTGGTCTCCTCGATGCCGCATCCGCGCCGCTGGCGCTCCTCGATGCTCTCCGACTACGCGCAGTCCCGCGCCGGCTCGTACATCTGGGGATTCCAGCGCCCGTGGGTACCGGAGCGTCAGCTCGTCGCGGACGACGCGGCGTTGGTCGGCCGGCTGATCCACGAATGGGCCGGCCCCCGGACCCCGGACTTCCCCGACGACGCGACGGTGGAGGTCTACCGGCGCGCGATGCGCATCCCGTCGACGGCGCACTGCTCGATCGAGCCATACCGCTGGATGGTGCGTTCCCTCGCCCGTCCGGACGGGATCCAGTTCAACCGGCGGATGAAGCTCCCGGTGCGGGTGCCGACACTGCATCTGCACGGTTCACTCGATCCGGCGATCCGCACACGGAGCGCGGCGGGCTCCGGCGAGTACGTCGAGGCGCCCTACCGTTGGCGACTTTTCGACGGTCTGGGGCACTTCCCGCACGAGGAGGATCCGGCCGGGTTCTCGGCCGAACTCATCAGTTGGCTCAAGGATTCCGAGCCCGACCGCTAGCCATGTGGGCACAGTTGTGCGACGAACAGCCAATTGCCCGGCGCATAGGCCAATTGGCTGACGGATGGGCGGTTACCGACCATGAGGCACGGGCAGACGTCCCGGTATGGGCTGGACGCACGACTTCGGTGACACAGCACGCGACCGCCGCTCAACCGCCGCGGCGGGTTTGAGCGCTCATGAGGGGGGCAGCCCCCAGGGCCGGGTGCACGATATGCGTGTTCTGCATGATCCCCGGCTTGGCATTCCGCGCATTCTGCGCCGTCGGGCCCGCTGGGTCTCGGCGCGGCTGCGCCATCCACGCGGATGATCTCCGCCCCGCCCGGTCGGTGAACGCTCACCGGCCGGGCGGGACTTCACCACGGCTCTCCCGGGTCTCGGCGCGCCGTGCTGCGCCCGGCCCCTGCCGCACACAGGCCGCTCGCACACAGGCCGCTCAAGGACCGGCCGCTCAGGGGCAGGTGTTCAGAGCGCGCATGCCTGGCTGTCGACCTGCTGGTTGGCGGAGCGGCCGCGCTTGATGTCCTGGCGGATCTCATCGGCCGTCAGCGCGTAGCCGGTCTCGGGGTCGTCGAGCGACTTGGCGAAGACGACGCCGAACACCTGGCCGCCGGGGGTGAGCAGCGGGCCGCCGGAGTTGCCCTGACGGACCGTGGCGAAGAGCGAGTACACATCCCGGCGGACGGTGCCCCGGCGGTAGATGTCCGGGCCCTTGGCGCCGATACGGCCCCGGACGCGCGCGGCACGTACGTCGTACGAGCCGTTCTCCGGGAAGCCCGCGACGATGGCGCCGTCCCCCGTCCGGGCATCGTGGTCGGTGTCGGCGAACTCCAGCGGCTTCGCGTCGAGGTCCGGTACGTCGAGCACGGCGATGTCGCGCTGCCAGTCGTACAGGACGACCTTCGCGTCGTACAGCCGGCCCTGGCCGCCGATCTGGACGGTCGGCTCGTCGACGCCGCCGACGACGTGCGCGTTGGTCATCACCCGGCGGTCGGAGAAGACGAAACCGGTGCCTTCGAGGACCTTGCCGCAGCTCGGGGCCGTACCGACGACCTTGACGATGGACTTCTTGGCGAGGGCCGCGACAGGGCTGCCCACCAGCGCCGGGTCCGGGGCCTGGACCTCCGTGATCGGCTCATTGGCGAACGGGCTGAAGACCTGCGGGAAGCCGTTCTGCGCGAGGACCGAGGAGAAGTCCGTGAACCATGTGGAGGCCTGCGTGGGCATCACCCGGGAGATGCCGAGCAGGACCGAGGAGCTGCGGACCTCCTTGCCCAGCGTCGGCAGTGAGGTGCCGGCCAGCGCGGAGCCGATCAGCCAGGCGACCAACAGCATCGCG
Source organism: Streptomyces sp. NPDC001880 (assembly GCF_053594575.1). Lineage (NCBI taxonomy): Bacteria > Bacillati > Actinomycetota > Actinomycetes > Kitasatosporales > Streptomycetaceae > Streptomyces > Streptomyces sp. NPDC001880. The sequence goes on along the minus strand of NZ_JBSFET010000006.1, from coordinate 94,539 downwards.
ACGACGTTGACCAGGGCGCCGCCGGTGGCGTCGAGGGCGCGCGCGGGCGACCACGTGATGTACCGGCGGAGCTTGTTGCCGAGGTGAGTGGTGAATGCCTGGCCCACCGAGGCGCAGACGATCACGATGACGACGGCGACGACGGCAGCCGTCGACGAGACCTCGGAGCCGTTCGTCAGCTGGTCCCACAGGACCGGCAGCAGGTAGACGGCGACGAGACCGCCGCCCAGGAACCCGATCACCGACAGGATGCCGACGACGAACCCCTGTCGGTAGCCGATGACCGCGAACCACACGGCGCCGGCCAGCAGCAGGATGTCCAGCACGTTCAACGTCTATAGCCTCGCAGATTCGTCACCGGGCCCGTTCCTTCGGCTGGGTCCGGGCGGGGCCGGACAGCTCAGCAGGGGTCTCAGACTGTCATGCGCGCCAGTCGAGCGGCACCTGCCTGGCAGTGTCCCAGGGGCGCTCCCAGCCCGCGTAGTGCAGAATGCGGTCGATCACGCCGGCCGTGAAGCCCCACACCAGGGCGGATTCGACCAGGAATGCCGGGCCTCGGTGGCCGCTCGGATGGACCGCGGTCGCGCGGTTGGCCGGATCCGTGAGATCCGCCACGGGAACGGTGAAGACCCGGGCCGTCTCACCCGGATCGACAACACCGACCGGACTCGGCGAATGCCACCAGCCGAGGACCGGCGTCACCACGAAGCCGCTCACGGGGATGTAGAGCCGTGGCAGCACTCCGAAGATCTGGACCCCGCGCGGATCGAGGCCGGTCTCCTCCCTGGCCTCCCGCAGAGCGGCCCTGAGCGGCCCTGTCGTCGCCTGGTCGCCGTCCTCCGGATCCAGGGAGCCGCCGGGGAAGGACGGCTGCCCGGCGTGGGAGCGCAGACTTCCGGACCGCTCCATGAGGAGCAGCTCGGGGCCGCGCTCTCCCTCACCGAAGAGCACGAGCACGGCGGACTGCCGCCCGGCACCGCTCTCCGGCGGCAGAAAGCGGCTGAGCTGGTCGGGCCCGACCGTCCGCGCGGCCCGGGCCACGGGGTCGAGCCAGGCGGGCAGGCCCGCGGTCGTGACGGCGATCGCGGCGTCCTCACCGGCGCCTGCCGCGGCGGCGGCCGCCGCGACCGCCGCCGCCGGACTGACCGCTGCCGGGCCTCCCGCTGCGGGCGCGGTTACCGCCCGGTTTCCCGCTGTGGACGCGGCCGCCACTTCCGTGCCGTGTCCGCGCTCCGTGCCGTGTCCGCGCTCAGCCCCGCGCCCGCGTTCCGTGCTCTGCTCGTGCGTCTTCATAGGCACCCCTCGTCTCACAACGCCTGTCGTCACGCATTTCGTTCCGGCCGTTCCGGACCGGCGGCGTGCGTCGGCTCCGGAACGGTGCCGTGGCTCAGTCGGCCCCGAGGGGCGGCGCGGGCCTGCCGGGGTAGTCCGCCGGCGGGCTCAGCCGCTGCCCCGGCTGGCCGCCCATCTCGTACTTCAGCAGCTTCTTGGCCTTCTCCGGGTCCGTCTCGCCCTCGCCGTACGCGGGACAGAGCGGGGCGATCGGGCAGGCGCCGCAGGCGGGCTTGCGGGCATGGCAGATCCGGCGGCCGTGGAAGACGACCCGGTGCGAAAGCATCGTCCATTCGCTCTTGGGGAAGATCGCAGCGATTTCGGCCTCGACCTTCTCCGGATCCTCCTGATCCGTCCACCGCCAGCGCCGGACCAGACGGCCGAAATGGGTGTCGACGGTGATGCCGGGGACGCCGAAGGCATTACCCAGAACGACATTGGCGGTCTTGCGGCCGACCCCCGGAAGCGTGACGAGATCAGCGAGCCGGCCCGGGACCTCGCCGCCGAAATTGTCCCTGAGCGCGACGGAGAGGCCTATCAGCGACTTGGTCTTGGCCCGGAAGAATCCGGTCGGCCGGATGAGCTCCTCCAATTCCTCCGGGACGGCCGCGGCCATGTCCTCGGGGGTGGGGTAAGCAGCGAAGAGCGCGGGGGTGGTCTGGTTGACCCTCAGATCGGTGGTCTGTGCGGAGAGGACTGTGGCGACCAGGAGCTCGAAGGGGTTCCTGAAGTCCAGCTCGGGGTGGGCGTACGGGTAGAGCTCGGCGAGCTCGCGGTTGATCCTGCGGGCGCGGCGCACCATCGCCAGACGCGATTCCGGCTTCCACCCCGCTCCCGCTCCCGCCGCCTCTGCCGACTTCGGCTGCGCCTTCGCGGGGCGTTTCACCGACTCCCCCACGGGGCGTTTTGTCGCTTTTTCCCGACGAATCGCACCCTGTTCGCCCACAGCGGAATCACGGCCTTCCGACACCCCATCAGCCCCCTTGGCCTGCGCTCTCACCGGCGACTTGGACACCCGGCCAGCCTAGAGCCACACGCTGACATCTGCGCCTGTCACCGTGCATCGGCCCCCAATCGGCCCCCTGCCGCTCGGATCGGCACGCCCGTGCGTCAAACTGGTTTGTGATTGATCGCACTGTTTTACCGTCCGGCATGATGGGGACCACGGTTCCCTGGACAGGCCGACAAGGAGAGAACTCGTGGACGACGTTCTGCGGCGCGCCCCGCTTTTCGCGGCGCTCGATGACGAGCAGGCCGCGGAGCTCCGCGCCTCGATGAGTGAGGTGACCCTCGCACGCGGCGACGCGCTCTTCCACGAGGGTGACCCGGGCGACCGCCTCTACGTGGTCACCGAGGGCAAGGTGAAGCTCCACCGCACCTCCCCCGACGGACGCGAGAACATGCTGGCCGTCCTCGGCCCCGGCGAGCTGATCGGCGAGCTGTCGCTCTTCGACCCGGGCCCCCGCACCGCCACCGCGACCGCGCTGACCGAGGTCAAGCTCCTCGGCCTGGGCCACGGCGACCTCCAGCCCTGGCTGAACGCCCGCCCCGAGGTGGCCACGGCCCTGCTGCGTGCCGTCGCCCGCCGCCTGCGCAAGACCAACGACCAGATGTCCGACCTGGTCTTCTCCGACGTGCCGGGCCGTGTCGCCCGCGCCCTCCTCGACCTGTCGCGCCGCTTCGGCGTCCAGTCGGAGGAAGGCATCCACGTCGTCCACGACCTGACCCAGGAAGAGCTGGCCCAGCTGGTCGGCGCCTCCCGCGAGACGGTCAACAAGGCACTCGCCGACTTCGCCGGCCGCGGCTGGCTGCGCCTGGAGGCGCGCGCCGTGATCCTGCTGGACGTGGAGCGCCTGGCGAAGCGGTCACGCTAGGGCCTGTCCGGCGGATCAGGGTCGGACAGGGCGCGGCGTCCGGTGCGGGTGCATCGCAAGGCGCCGGAGCGTCTTGATAGCGGAGCTGTTCGGACGTTTCGGCAACGCCGCGAGGCGCCGTGCCAGACGCCGCGACCCCAGCCATGATCCGCCGGACAGGCCCTAGCCACGGGAAGGCCCCGCCGCCCGGCGTGGCCTTCCCGTGCTTGTGCCGCCGATCAGACCAATCCGTGCTCGCCCAGGTACTCCAGCTGAGCCAGCACCGAGAGTTCCGCGGCGGGCCACAGGGATCGGTCCACATCCGCGTACACCTGCGCCACCACCGCCGACGCCGACCGGTGGCCCGCCTCGACGGCCGTCTCCACCTGGGCCAGCCGGTGCGCGCGGTGCGCGAGGTAGAACTCGACCGCGCCCTGCGCGTCGTCCAGCACCGGGCCGTGCCCCGGCAGCACCGTGTGCACACCGTCGTCGACGGTCAGTGACCGTAGCCTGCGCAGCGAGTCGAGGTAGTCGCCGAGCCGCCCGTCCGGATGCGCGACGACCGTGGTACCGCGCCCGAGGATCGTGTCCCCCGTCAGCACCGCCCGGTCGGCGGGCAGATGGAAGGAGAGCGAGTCCGCGGTGTGCCCGGGGGTCGGCACGACCCGCAGCTCCAGGCCGCCGGTGGTGATCACATCGCCCGTGGTCAGCCCCTCGTCGCCCAGCCGCAGCGCCGGGTCCAGGGCACGCACCTTCGTACGGGTCAGCTCGGCGAACCGCGCCGCGCCCTCCGCGTGGTCGGGGTGTCCGTGGGTGAGCAGGGTGAGCGCGATCCTGCGGCCGGCCCGCTCGGCGGTCTCGATGACGGCCCGCAGATGCGTGTCGTCCAGCGGGCCCGGGTCGATGACGACAGCCAGATCGGAGTCGGGCTCGGCGACGATCCAGGTGTTGGTGCCGTCCAGCGTCATCGGCGAGGCGTTGGGGGCGAGGACGTTGACTGCACGGCTGGTGGCGGGCCCGGACCGGACCACTCCGCGCGGCTGCCCCGGAAGGGCTGTGGCCTCGGTCATACGGCCTCACCGCCCACGCCGCCGCTCGGAATGTGCTTGGTGAACTCGTCGTGTCCCGGCCAGCTCAGCACCAACTCGTCGCCCTCCAGCCGCGCCTGTGCCAGTACGGGGGCGAGGTCCTGGGAATCCGCCGCCTTCAGGGCCTCGGCGGCCGTCCCGTACGGCCTCAGTGCCCGCAGCGTCGACACGGTCGGCGGCATCATCAGCAGCTCGCCCCTGTCGTATCCGTCGGCCGCCTCGCCGGGCCGGATCCACACCGTGCGGTCGGCCTCTGTGGAGGCGTTGCGGGTGCGCTGGCCCTCGGGGAGCGCGGCGACGAAGAACCAGGTGTCGTAGCGGCGGGGCTCGAACTCGGGGGTGATCCAGCGTGCCCAGGCGCCCAGCAGGTCCGAGCGCAGCACCAGCCCGCGCCGGTCCAGGAACTCGGCGAAGGACAGCTCCCGGGCGACCAGCGCCTCCCGGTCGGCCTCCCAGTCGGCGCCGGTGATGTCGCCGACCACCATGCCGGCGCCCGGACCCGCGAGCAGGACGCCCGCCTCCTCGTAGGTCTCGCGGACCGCTGCGCAGACGATGGCCTGGGCCTCGGCCGGAGTCCCGACGCCGAGCCGCTCGGCCCAGGTCTCCAGCGCGGGCCCGGCCCAGCCGACGAGCCGGTCGTCGTCGCGCGGGTCGACCCCGCCACCCGGATAGGCGTACGCCCCTCCGGCAAATGCCATGGAGGCGCGGCGGCGCAGCATGTGGACGGCGGGACCGCCCTCGGTGTCGGCGGCGGAGTCCCGGAGCAGCATCACCGTGGCGGCCCGCTTCGGGGTCGCGGCCGTCAGCTCACCTGCGGCGAGTGCCCGGATCCGGTCGGGCCATTCCGGTGGGTACCACTGACCATTGGACATGGCCGGAGGCTATCCGGAACCGCGCCGATGTTCGAGAGGTGCATGGGAAAGCGCATCGAGAGGCACACCGGGTCCGGCAGGCACATCGATGCTCAGCTGCCGTACCTGCCCCCGTACATGGACGATCCCGCCCGGTCGCGGCAACCGGACGGGATCGGAAAAAGCGGTGGAGAACCTGAATCCCTAGGCCTCGACCAGCTCGACCTGGACCTCGACCTCGACCGGTGCGTCCAGCGGCAGCACCGCGACGCCCACCGCGCTGCGCGCGTGCACGCCCTTGTCGCCGAGCACCGCGCCCAGCAGCTCGCTGGCACCGTTGATCACGGCGGGCTGCCCGGTGAAGTCGGACGCCGAGGCGACGAAGCCCACGACCTTCACCACCCGCGCGATCCGGTCCAGGTCGCCCGCGACGGACTTCACGGCGGCCAGCGCGTTGAGCGCGCAGGTCTTCGCCAGTTCCTTGGCCTCGTCGGGCGTGACCTCGGCACCGACCTTGCCGGTGACGGCGAGCTTGCCGTCCACCATCGGCAGCTGGCCGGAGGTGTGCACGTACACCCCCGACTGCACGGCCGGCTGGTACGAGGCCAGCGGCGGTACGACGTCCGGCAGCGTCAGCCCGAGCTCGGCGAGCTTCGCCTCGACGGCGCCCGCCACTACGCCTTCTCCCGCTTCAGGTAGGCCACGAGCTGCTCGGGGTTGTTCGGGCCGGGAACGACCTGGACCAGCTCCCAGCCGTCCTCGCCCCAGGTGTCCAGAATCTGCTTGGTCGCGTGCACGAGAAGGGGCACGGTCGCGTATTCCCACTTGGTCATGGCCCGACTGTAATACCTGGCACGCACGGCCTCGTGCGTAGGCTGCGGCGCGACTGGTTAGGCTCGAATACGTGAGCAGGTTCCAGGTCGTCAGTGGCAAGGGCGGTACCGGTAAGACCACGGTCGCCGCCGCCCTCGCGCTTGCCCTCGCGACCGAGGGCAAGCGCACCCTTCTCGTGGAGGTCGAGGGCAGGCAGGGCATCGCCCAGGTCTTCGAGACGGAGTCCCTCCCGTACGAGGAGCGCAAGATCGCCGTCGCGCCGGGCGGCGGCGAGGTCTACGCCCTCGCGATCGACGCCGAGCGCGCCCTTCTCGACTACCTCCAGATGTTCTACAAGCTGGGCAGCGCGGGCCGGGCGCTCAAGAAGCTCGGCGCGATCGACTTCGCCACCACGATCGCGCCCGGCGTGCGGGACGTGCTGCTGACCGGCAAGGCCTGCGAAGCCGTACGCCGCAAGGACAAGCAGAACCAGTACGTCTACGACTACGTGATCATGGATGCCCCGCCCACCGGGCGCATCACCCGCTTCCTCAATGTGAACGACGAGGTGGCGGGGCTGGCCAGGATCGGCCCGATACACAATCAGGCCCAGGCCGTGATGCGGGTGCTGAAGTCCCCGGAGACCGCCGTCCATCTGGTGACGCTGCTGGAGGAGATGCCGGTCCAGGAGACCGCGGACGGCATCGCCGAACTGCGCGCCGCCGAACTGCCGGTGGGCCGCGTCATCGTGAACATGGTGCGGCCCCATCTGCTGGACGAGGACACCCTGCGCACCGCCGCGGGCGGCCGCCGCAAGGAGATCGCCAAGGCGCTGACCCGGGCGGGAGTGACCGGCTCCGCGGGGCTCGTGCGCCCCCTGGTCGAGCAGGCGGCCGAGCACGCCCAGCGGGTCGAGCTGGAGCGCGAACAGCGCGCCGTCCTCGCGGACCTGGAGCTTCCGGGGTACGAACTCCCTTTGATCGGCGAGGGGATGGACCCGGCCGGTCTCTACGACCTGGCGACCGAGCTCCGCAAGCAGGGCGTGGGCGAAGGGGCGGGACAAGGGGTGGGCACATGACACAGCGCACGGAAACGGCCGCGACCGCGAAGACGGACACGGCCGGATCCCCCGCATCCGCACCCGTTTCCGCGCCCGCGCTGGACACCGACGCACTGCTCGACGATCCCGACATCCGAATCGTCGTGTGCTGCGGTTCGGGCGGCGTCGGCAAGACCACGACCGCGGCGGCTCTGGGCGTACGGGCGGCCGAACGCGGCCGCAAGGTCGTCGTGCTCACCATCGACCCGGCCCGCAGGCTCGCCCAGTCCATGGGCATCGACTCGCTGGACAACATCCCTCGCCGGGTGCCTGGCATCGACGGCGAGGGCGCCGGGGAACTGCACGCCATGATGCTCGACATGAAGCGGACCTTCGACGAGATCGTCGAGGCGCACGCGGACGGCGAACGGGCCCGCGCGATCCTGGAGAACCCCTTCTACCAGTCCCTGTCGGCCGGATTCGCGGGCACGCAGGAGTACATGGCGATGGAGAAGCTCGGACAGCTCCGGGCGCGCAACGAGTGGGATCTGATCATCGTCGACACCCCTCCGTCGCGCTCCGCGCTGGACTTCCTGGATGCGCCCAAGCGGCTCGGTTCGTTCCTGGACGGAAAGTTCATCAAGCTGCTGATGGCCCCGGCGAAGATGGGCGGCCGGGCGGGGATGAAGTTCCTGAACGTCGGCATGTCGATGATGACCGGCACCCTCGGAAAACTGCTCGGCGGTCAGTTCCTGCGCGACGTACAGACCTTCGTCGCGGCCATGGACACCATGTTCGGCGGATTCCGTACCCGGGCCGACGCCACGTACAGACTCCTCCAGGCCCCCGGTACGGCGTTCCTCGTCGTCGCGACACCGGAGCCGGACGCGCTGCGCGAGGCGGCGTACTTCGTGGAACGGCTGGCCGCGGAGGAGATGCCGCTGGCCGGACTGGTGCTCAACCGGGTCCATGGCAGCGATGCCGCCCGGCTTTCCACCGAGCAGGCTCTGGCCGCCGCAGAAAATCTTGACGGGGTCGGCATTGTGGATCAGACGGCCGGGAAGGCTGGACTTCGTGACCCGGCCGACCGGTCGGCCGACTCTCCCGAGGCCGTTCCTACGCCCGGTGCCGCACCGGACACCACCCCCGACGCCACGTCCGACAACTCCGAGCGCGAGGACACCGAAGACCGCGAGCCGACGCCGGGACACATTCCCGATACCCCCGGAACCCCCTCCGTCGAGGAGCTGACCGCAGGTCTGTTGCGGTTGCATGCCGAACGGATGCAAATGGTCGCGCGCGAACAGCGCACACGCGACCGCTTCACCGCACTGCACCCCGAGGTCGCCGTGACCGAAGTGGCCGCGCTGCCCGGTGACGTACACGACCTCGAAGGGCTTCGGGCCGTAGGGGACCGGCTCGCGACCGGTTCTGTCCCGGCCGGAGCTGCGTAACCGCTCGTCAGTCCTATCCCACCGCGGCGTACCTCTCGTGAAGTTCGTCGTCGTCCAGTCCGATCGCCACGGGCAGAATGCCCGCGGACTGCTCGTACTCGCTGCGTGCGGTCTCCAGCAGCCGGCGCCAGGACGTGACGGTGGGCCGCCTGCGCAGCAGTGCGCGACGCTCCCGCTCGGTCATTCCGCCCCACACGCCGAATTCGACGCGATTGTCCAGCGCATCGGCCAGGCACTCGGTCCGCACCGGGCATCCGGTGCACACCGCCTTGGCCCTGTTCTGCGCTGCCCCTTGTACGAACAGTTCATCCGGATCGGTAGTGCGGCAGGCTGCCTGCGCACTCCAGTCGGTTACCCAGCCCATCACGGCGCCGTCCTCTCCCGAATCGAGGCTCCCCCACGGCGGTAGCGGCATATTCACCGCTGCCAGTTGAGGACGTTACGGAAGGTAGGGGCAGCACAACACCCCCTTCGGGCCCAATCTTGAATGGCCCGAACGGACTATGCGTATGCGGCAGATCACCCAGGGGAGTGAGGCGAGGGCATACGCGACCATCCCGGCAGAATCAGGACAGTTCACCTGGATCACAACGGACGTCGAGTGACACACGAGGCGAATTCGGGAGTGCCTGAGGCCGTGGCCGGGATGTGCACGGGGGTTGGTACGGAACCGGACAGCTGTGACAGTTGAGAGCAGCTTAGGCCAAGGCATATACGTGTGTCCGGCGAATGAGAACGTAGGCTGCCCCCATGCCAAAGAAGCGCTCGGGCGGGGGTCTCTCGACGACCCAGCAGGCCGCCAAGTTCCTCGGAGTCGCCGCACTCTCCGGAGTCGTTCTCGCGGGCATCGCGCTGCCGGCCGCCGGAGCACTGGGGCTCGCCACCAAGGGAACGGTCGAGGGATTCGACGAGATCCCCGCCAACCTCAAGACCCCACCGCTGAGCCAGCGCACCACGATCCTGGACAGCAAGGGCGGAATGATCGCCTCGGTGTATTCGCGCGACCGCACGGTGGTCCCGCTGAAGGACATCTCGCCGTACATGCAGCAGGCGATCGTCGCGATCGAGGACGCCCGCTTCTACGAGCACGGGGCCGTCGACCTCAAGGGCATCCTGCGCGCGCTGAACCGCAATGTGCAGGCGGGCGGGACCGCCGAGGGCGCCTCGACCCTCACCCAGCAGTACGTGAAGAACGTCTTCGTCGAGGAGGCGGGCGACGACCCGGACAAGGTCGCGCAGGCCACCCAGCAGACGATGGGCCGCAAGGTCCAGGAGCTGAAGTACGCGATCCAGGTCGAGGAGGAGCTCGGCAAGAAGAAAATCCTGGAGAACTACCTCAACATCACCTTCTTCGGGCAGCAGGCCTACGGCATCGAGGCCGCCTCCCAGCGCTACTTCTCCAAGTCGGCGAAGGACCTGACGCTGGAGGAGGCCGCGCTGCTGGCCGGCCTCGTGCAGTCGCCCAGCCGCTACGACCCGGTCAACGACACGGCCGAGGCGACCAAGCGCCGCAACACCGTGCTCCAGCGCATGGCGGACGTCGGCGACATCACGCAGGCCGAGGCCGACAAGGCGAAGGCGAACCCGATCAAGCTGAAGGTCAAGAAGCCGCAGAACGGCTGCATCACCGCCGTCAGCGGCGCCGGCTTCTTCTGCGACTACGTACGCCACGTATTCCTCACCGACCCGGTCTTCGGCAAGACCAAGGAGGACCGGGCCAAGATCTGGAACCGGGGCGGCCTGACCATCCGGACGACGCTCGACCCGCAGTCCCAGCAGTCGGTGCAGGCCTCGATCAAGAACCACGTCTACAAGACGGACAAGGTCGCGACGGCCGTGACGCTGGTCCAGCCGGGCACCGGCAAGATCATGGGCATGGGCCAGTCCAAGCCGTACGGCTTCGGGACCAACGAGACCCAGTACAACTACTCGGTCAACAAGTCCATGGGCGGCTCCAACTACGGCTTCCCGACCGGTTCGACCTTCAAGCCGTTCCTCGCCGCCGCGGCCATAGAGGGCGGCAAGCCGGCCACGCAGGTCTATCCGTCGCCGTACGAGATGGACTACCCGGACACGGTGCGGTCCTGCGGAAAGCCGTGGGTCAACGACGGGGTGCCGAAGTATCACCTGGAGAACGAGAGCGAGACCGAGAAGGGCCCGTACGCGCTCAAGGAGGCGATGGAGAAGTCGGTCAACACCTACTTCGTCCAGATGCTCCAGGACATCGGCATGTGCCCGGTCTCGAAGATGACCGACAAGCTCGGCTTGGTGCAGGGCGACGGCACCAAGCTCCCGCAGAACCCGTCGACCCTGACCCTCGGCTCCAACGGTCTGTCGCCGCTGACCATGGCCAGCGCGTACGCCGCCTTCGCCAACCGCGGCACGTACTGCACGCCGATAGCCATAGAGGCGGTCAAGCAGGCCGACGGCAGCTCGCTCCCCGTGCCCAAGACCTCCTGCTCGCAGGCGATGTCGCCGACGACGGCCGACACCATCAACACGCTGCTGCGCGGCGTGGTCGACTCCGGTACCGGCCAGGAGGCGGGTCTCCAGAGCCGCGACAACGCGGGCAAGACCGGTACGACCGACGCCCGTAAGAACGCCTGGTTCGTCGGGTACACGCCGAACATGTCCGGCGCGGTCTGGGTCGGCAGCCCGTCCCAGAGCGTCGAGATGGAGCACATCACCATCGGTGGCGTGTACCAGGACAAGGTGTACGGCGGACAGGTCCCCGGACCCATCTGGCGCGACGCGATGACGGGGGCCCTCAACGGCGTGGCCGCTCCCTCCTTCAACACGGTCGACATCCCGGACGCGCCGAAGAGCGACGACCGGGGCAGGGGCGGGGACCGGGATGAGGGACGGCCCGGCGCCGGGGGCAAGAAGCCCACCGGCAAGAACCCGTTCCCCGGCCTCACCGGCGGGAACAACGGCGGTGGCCACCGCGGCCAGACCAACGGCGGCACACAGGGCCCCTGAGCCACGGCTCGTCCCCTGACATGAAGGTGGGGTGCCCGGATCGGGATCGATCCGGGCACCCCACCTTCTCCATGTCCCTGCACGTACGTCTGCGTACGTGGCGCGGGCTCAGCCCGCGAGAAGCTTCTTCACCGAGGCGGCCACCCGGCCGCCGTCAGCCCGTCCCGCCACCTTCGGGTTCACGATCTTCATGACGGCGCCCATCGCGCGCGGCCCCTCGGCCCCGGCGGCCTTCGCCTCCTCGACTGCGGACGCCACGATCACGCCCAGTTCGTCGTCGCTCAGCTGCTTCGGCAGATACGCGTCGAGAATCTCGCCCTCCGCCCTCTCACGCTCGGCCTGCTCGGTCCGGCCGCCCTGTGCGAAGGCTTCGGCCGCCTCCCGGCGCTTCTTCGCCTCCCTGGCGATCACCTTCTGCACCTCGTCGTCGGAGAGCTCGCGGGCCGTCGTGCCGCTGACCTCCTCCTTCGTGATGGCGGTGAGGGTCAGCCGCAGCGTGGACGAGGTCAGCTCGTCACGCGCCTTCATGGCTGTGGTGAGGTCTTCCTTGAGCTTGGACTTGAGCGTGGTCATGTGCTGATTGTGGCAGGTACGGGGCGATCGGCGCCCGCCGGTTTTCTGCTGGCCGCACGGTGTCTGCGACGATGGGCGCATGCGCGCACGCTACGGAGTACCCCTGAAAGTCACGGCAGTCGGCGCGGCGATCGGCGCAGCCGGTCTCGCCTACGCCGCCGGATTCGAGGCCCGCTCGTTCCGGCTGCGACGGGTCACCATCCCTGTACTCCCGCACGGGGCACGCCCGTTGCGCGTGCTCCAGGTCTCCGACATCCACATGGTGAACGGCCAGCGCAAGAAGCGTGCCTGGCTCCAGTCGCTGGCCGGCCTGCGCCCGGACTTCGTCGTGAACACCGGCGACAACCTCTCCGACCCCGAGGCCGTGCCCGAGCTGCTCGACGCGCTCGGTCCGCTGATGGAGTTCCCGGGGGTGTACGTCTTCGGCTCCAACGACTACTACGGCCCCAAGCTCCGCAACCCCGCCCGCTACCTCCTCGAAAAGGCCCAGGGCAAGCACGGGCTCAACGGAAACGCGCCCGCGGTCGGCGTCGTCCACAACCCGTGGGAACCGATGCGCGACGCCTTCGACGAGGCGGGCTGGCTGGGCCTGTCCAACACCCGCGGCCGCCTCAAGATCGACGGCCTGGAGATCGCCTTCACCGGCCTGGACGACCCGCACATCAAGCGCGACCGCTACGCGGAGGTGGCCGGCGGCCCCGAAACAGGTGCCGACCTCTCCATCGGCGTGGTCCACGCCCCCTACCTGCGCTCCCTGGACGCCTTCACCAGGGACGGCTACCCCCTGATCCTGGCCGGTCACACCCACGGCGGCCAGCTCTGCATCCCCTTCTACGGAGCCCTGGTCACCAACTGCGACCTGGACACCGACCGGGTCAAGGGCCTCTCCACCCACTCCGTCGACGACCACCGCGCCTACCTGCACGTATCCGCCGGCTGCGGCACCAACCGCTACACCCCGGTCCGCTTCGCCTGCCCCCCGGAGGCGACCCTGCTGACCCTGACGGCCCGGGACTGAGCACCCGGCCCCCTTCCCCGGCCGATGGAACAGAAACCGGATTTCGTCTGCGGGCGCGGGTGGGCTAAAGTAATCGATGTCGCCGGGACACCGGCGGCGATCGGGGTGTAGCGCAGCTTGGCAGCGCGCTTCGTTCGGGACGAAGAGGTCGTGGGTTCAAATCCCGCCACCCCGACAGCTGAAATACCAGGTCAGGGGCCTGATCCACTTAGCGGATCAGGCCCCTGACTCGTTCCTGGGGCCATCTTGGGAGCCGTTTGGGAGCCGACCTCGGAACGCGGCTCTCAGGGAGCCGCCGATGAGTCTGCCGAGCAGAATCTCGACGAGACACCTACGGGACGGATGCCTGGCAGAGCCTGTCCGCGGTCAAGCAGCGGGCTCCACCCCTGGGGCGGAATCCTCCGGCGGGTCAAGGAGCTTGAAAGCGCAGTCTTCCGGGCGCCGCCCCAAACGCTGGACCATCAGAGCACCCAGGAGCGCAGCCCCCGGGCCGCACACCGGTCCCGCCTCCGTGCCGACATAGAACAGGCCGTTCTCGTCCGGTTCCCGGTCCTGGTACTCGGTGCTGGCGGCCAGCGCAAGGCAAAAGCCGAGGAGGTCGACGCGCAGACCGACGGCCAGATCGCGGCGAAGGAACACCAGTGGGTGAGCCAACCCCTCATCGTCATAGCCAGCGGCGACAACGGCGCCCAGCCCGTCGGGCAACGGGTACATCTCCTCAGGGATGTCCTCCACGACGCCCTTCAGGTCGATGGCAGCAAGTTTCAAAAGCTCCGCGAGGACCTCTTCGTCGCTCCGCCACCCGTCCTTCGGCGCCCAGTTTCCGTCCCCGTAGAGATGAAGGACATCGGCCGTCACGTCCGGCGGGTCTTCCAGCACCGAGTCCGACAACATGTCACTCGGCTCCTTCACCACTACGCCTTGCCCGTCCCGCTGTGGCCAGAGAACCAGGTGTGGGGCAGGACGGTGAATGTATCGAGCGAGAAGTGACCGGATGGCGACCGACAGTTGTTGCTCGCTGAGGCCGGGGCGCACCAGCACGCAGATCCGGCCTGAGAGGACAGTCAATGCCGCCTGCATGCCGTGCTGCCCTAGGTCGATCTCCACTGCCTGTGCGTTCATCGTGTCCAGCAGCACCGGCAGCTCCAATGCCCAGGCGTCATGTGCTCGGATCCTGCCGCGGGTCTTATCCTCACCATGGGCGCTCTCGGGTACGAATTGCAATGCTCGCTTCTGCACGGGGCTTCCTTCCGTCGTTTGAACCGGGTGAGCCAGTCTTGGCCCGGTTCATGGCGAGGAAGGCGTAAAGTCGTGAAACGCCATGTCGTGTGCGTCGCGCCTGCCACGCTCATCAGCGCCGGCTCACGTCCGAGGCATTGGGCCGCAAGAAAACCTTCCCAGGCGCCTGGGTGATTTCTCGATACAGGTTGTGCTGACGCGAGCACACACGGTACGACCGTGACCATGCACCGTTGGTCGCCACTCAATGATCGCCAGCTGGTCCTGCTCACCCGCATCGGGGAGGGGACGGAGCCTGTGACCTCAGACAGCCCGGAACTTGCCGCCACCGCTCACGCCCTCAAGGGGCGGGGCTTGATCACCATGCCGAAGCAGAGCGGGAGGTGGCAGGCGGACATCACCAATGACGGACGCTTCTACCTGAAACACGGGCACCACCCGGACCGGCCGGAGCGGACTCCACGCAGGCAGCGTTCGGCGGCCCCCAAGCTGACACCACAGGCTGGCCCTCCCCGCCGACAGACAGCGCCCGCGTCCGCGACTCCGAAGCCCCCTCGCCCCTCACCGGCCGCGATTGGAGCGGCCTTGATCACCCAAGTACAGGAGGCCGGACGCTTCCTCCGCATCCCGAACCCGAGCGACGAGGAGCGGGCCCGCTACCGGCGAGCATTCGACGCGGCGCGGCAGTGTGCCCCCGAGGGGTACCACCTCAAGCACACCGGGCGGGAGAGGGGTGATCTCGTTCTCGGCCTACTCAAGGTGACCGGCGAGGACAACACCGAGTGGAATCGGATTCGCCTGGCGCGCAGCCGTGTGATCACCGACGTTGAGGACGTGGTCGCCGCGGTCACCGCAGACCACAGTGCCTTTGAAATTTCCGAGGAGGTCCTCCCCCGGGTGATCTCACTGCTCCGGCTCCTCACTGAGCAGGCTCTCGTCCGTCATGGCGAGATCGCGGTATCCAAGAAACGCAGGCAGGCACGCCCCCTGCTAACGGTCCACGGCAGAACGTACGAGGTCAGCTTCCGCGAGCGGCAGAAGCAGGTCCGGTACGTGCCCAAGCAACCGGGCCGGCGTACCTACGACTGGGACACCGTCCGGTCGCTGACGCCGAGGTAGGACGCGAAGCCACGCACGCTCCGACGCGTCGCGAGCCGCAGAGCGCGCGCCTCCCGTCCGGTCCAGCGCTGCACTGTGGCCACCGAAGCTCCTTCGACCGACACCAACGACGGTAACAGGGTAGGGCGGTCTGACCAGCGGCGTAGGGCCTTCACTGCGACGGGAGTTCAGCACGGATGCGACACCCGGGCCATCTCGGCCAGGTCTGCCCGAGCACGCACCCGCCGCCTGGCCAGCGGCGGTTTTGCATCGCGAGTGCGACACCACGGCAGCCCGCTGCCCGACGCAGCTCGGCAGTCTGCTCAGCACGGAGCTCCACCGCTCCGCAGGCAGACGAGAGGGGTGGTCACATGATGACCGAAGCGAAGGCACAGCAGCACGGTTCGGACGACTGGTCCGAACAGCAAATCGCCTACTACCGCGATCGAGCCGGCGAGTACGACGACACGTACAGCGACCGCATGAGCATGCCGCGGCTCGCGAAGGCCCTTGACGCGCTACCGGTCAACGGTGACGTCCTGGAGCTCGCCTGCGGCACGGGCCAGTGGACCAAGTTGCTCCTCCCCCAGGCCCACAGCCTGACCGCGCTGGACGCGGCACCGGAGATGCTCCGCCGAGCCCGCGACCGCATGCGGGGCACCGTGACCCGTTTCATCGAAGCGGACATCTTCGACTGGGAGCCGGACCGCCAGTACGACACAGTGTTCTTCGCCTTCTGGCTCAGCCATGTCCCGCCGGTCGAGATGGAGCCGTTCTGGGACCTGCTTCGGCGGGCGCTGGCGCCGGGCGGCCGCGCGGTGTTCCTCGATGACTCGTCGGCGAAGGCGGAGATCGAGGAAACGGTGGACGAGGCGCCGGTACCGACCGTGTGTCGCACCCTCTCCGACGGTTCCCGCCACGTCGCCGTGAAGGTGCTCCGAGACCCCGCAGACCTCACCTCCCAGCTGGATGGTCTGGGTTGGGACGCCCGCGTCGAGACGATCGACGCGTTCCACCTGTCCGGTGTGGCCCGCCCCAGGGAGGGCGCGTGATCCCGGTCAACGGATACGCGGCCCGGCCCAGCGTCCGCGCCGGCGAGGTGGTGCGCCTGCACATCGCCACCACCGCTCCCCACGTACACGTTGACTTCTACCGCTGGGGAGCCACACCGCAGCATGCGGGACACGTCGAGTGGCCCGGCCGTGCCGCGTCCTCCGGACGTTTCGACGCGGACTGGAGCTGGCCCGCGTACGAGTTCCTCGTACCCCCGGAGTGGCGGTCCGGCGTCTACATCGCGGTCTTGGGCACGGAGCGCGCGTCCGGCACTCCGCCGCTGGATGCCAGGGAGGGGCGCATCCTCCTGGTCGTCACTCCCTCCGCGCCCTCTGGCCGCAGGATCCTGTACAAGATCCCGACGTTCACCTACCAGGCGTACAACACAGCGGGCGGCGGCAGCCTCTACAGCGCCTCCCAGATCACGACGCGCCGCCCCGGGGGCGGTGTCGGCGGGCCGGTGAAGGGCCTGCCGGACGCGTACGACCCGTCGTCCCCCCGGCAGACGTTCGCTCATTGGGACGCCCACTTCATCGCCTGGATGGAACGGAACTGGATCGAGGCCGACTACTGCACCGACCTGGATCTCCACGAGGGCCTGTTTCTGCGTGACGGCTACCGTCTCCTGGTCTCCGCCGGTCACGACGAATACTGGAGCACCGACATCCGCCGCCACGTGACCGCCTTCCGTGACGCCGGTGGCCACATCGCCAACTTCGGCGCCAACACTTGCTGGTGGCGCGTCGGCGTCACTCCGGACGGGGCGGGGTTGTCCTGTGACAAGTTCCCGCCCGGCGCCCCCGCCGGTACCGATCCGGACAGCTCGTACGGCTGCCCGGACCACTGGTGGGAGTTAGAGCCGGAGAACGCGCTCCTGGGCGTGAGCTACCGCAACGGCGGCGGTCACTGGGACGGCACCCGAGCTTGCCGGGGCTTCATCGTCACGGACCCCAGGCACTGGGTGTTCTCCGGCACGGGGCTGAGTGCCGGAGACAGCCTCGGACACGACGGGGCGCTGATCGGCTACGAATGCGATGGCGCGGCCTACGAGTACGACGCCGCCGGCCGGCCGCGTCCCACCGGGCAGGGCGGAACGCCGAAGGACTTCGAGATCCTCGGCATCGCCGAGCTCCCCCCGGACTGGAACTTCGCCGCCCGTGAGCCGATGTCCAGCCCCCGGGCCGCCACCCTCGGCGTCTTCACAGCGGGCGGCACGGTCTTCACCGCCGCCACCACCGACTGGGCCCGCCTCCTGGCCACAGACCCCCAGGTCTCCGCGGTCACCCGCAACGTCATCACCCGGCTCTCCTGACCGAAGAAAAGGAATCCTCATGTCCGGAAACGGCAACGAACAGCCGCTCAACGTGATCATCGGCGTGAACGGCATCGGCATGGGACACACGGTCCGGCAGAGCGCGATCGCCCAGTACCTCCGCGACCGCGGGCACCAGGTTCGGATCATTACCAACGGCTCCGGTCGGATCGCGTACTTCCGGGACCTCGGCTTCTCCGCCTGGGACGGATGGATGCCGACGCTCCTCGCACGCGACAACCGGATCCACGCTCGCGACGCCGTGCGCGCGAACATCCGCCAGGTGCCCGGAGGTCTCCGCCGGCACCTCCAACTGCGTCGGCTCGTCCGAAGCAGCGGTGCTCCGGATCTGTTCGTCACCGACTACGAGCCCAACACCCCGCGCCTCGCCTACCACTTCGGCCGACCGCTCATCTCCATCGACCAACAGAGCAAGTACCGACACCTGGACCTTCCCGTCGTCGACCGGTACGCCCGTACGGCCGAAGAGCAGCGACTGCGGTACTTCGCCCCCCGCGTCGACCGGTCCTTCATCTGCTCCTACATCCCACTGGGCGCCGGGGACCAAAGAGTCGAGTTCATCGCCCCGGTCATTCCCGATCTCATCAGATCGGCACCGGTCACCACCGAGCCCCTCGTCACGGCCTACTTCTCCCGCTACTTCGACCACGGCCCGGAAGAGTCCGTCCGCGAACTGGCCTCGATCTTCCGCCAGTCCATACCGGACCGAACGCTGCGGATCTACACGCAGCCAACGGAGTTGAGGTCCCTGCGCGGGTACGCCGACGCCCGTGTGGAGATCCGCGCCTTCGACCGCGAGGCGTTTATCGCGGACATGGCTCGCTCCGAGGCGGTGTTCTCCAACGCCGGCTTCAACCTGATCAGCGAGGCACTCGTCCTCGGCAAACCGGTCCACCTCATCCCGTTACCCACCTACGACCAGCACTGGTGCGCGAAGGTCACCGACGAGGCCGGACTGGGAACCGCGGCCCCGCGCATCGAACGGCGGGCTGTCCTCGAATTCCTCACGCGCGGTCGGGCACTCAGCGACAACGTCGTACGCCACCGGGACCTGTATCTCTCGGCTGACCCCCGGGAGCGGATCGCCTCGTACCTGGAGAGCCTGCCAGCGGTCGACCAGCCTATACCCGCTCCGGTCGCGGGGTAGCTGGACATGTCGACTCCCCTGACTACCTCGTACGTGGTGACCGCGGCGGTCGTAGCCGCCGTCGTGGCGTGCTACCGCCTCGGTGTCTCCCCGGCCGTACGGGCCCTCGCCCGTCACCCCACGCCCCTGGCCGTGAGCGCGGCCGTCGCGGTCATCGCCCCTCTGGCGCTCCGGACGTCGCCCCTTCCCGGGCCGCTGCGTTGGTTCGTCGTCTTCGTGATCACCTTACTGACCTGGCGCGGCGTGACGAGCGACTACGACGTCACGGAGTCCATCGGTCCGCAGCGTCGGGACAAGCTGCTCCTCCTGTTTCTCGCCGTCGTCTCGTGCCTTTGGGCTCCCGCTCTGTTGGCGTGGCTCGCCGTGTACTGCGGCAGGCTGCGCGGCTGGCAGCACCACGCGATGATGCCGGTGCGCCTGCTGAAGGCGTACCTCGCCTGGTTCCTCGTGACCGCGGTCCTCGCCCCGCCCTCTCCCGGCTCCACGGCCGGTCTCGTGCTGGTACTCGGCTGCGTCTCGCTGTCGCACTACGTCAAACCGGCCTGGAGCAAGGCACGTCTGGGGCCTCGCCCCTGGTCCTGGGCCTGGCACAACCGCACTTATTACCTCGTGGCCTCGGCGTACTGCTGGGGCTGGGCGCGCTTCCTCCCCTCCCGGACGGTGTCCCGGCTCCTACGCCGAGCGGGCGTCATCGACCGCCCCGCCAACCTCCTCACGATGGTCGTGGAGGCCGCCGGGCTGGTGGCGTTCCTCGACCGCCGGTTACTGATCGCGATCCTGGTGGCGACCGCGCTCTTCAACGTCGTCGTCGCACTCGCCTCAGGCATCCTCTTCTGGGAGAACGTCGCCGCCAACATCGGCCTCGCGACAGCCTTCGGGCTGCTTCCTGGCACGGATCACGGCACGGCGTTCGGCTGGCCGGCCGCGCTGGTCGCACTCACTGTGATCCTGCTCAGCACCGCCGACCTGCTGTGGCAGCCCTGGCATCTGGGGTGGTGGGACTCGCCCTTCACCGCCCGGCTCCACTGGCAGGTGGAGACCGTCTCCGGGGCGACGGGGGGTCTCTACAACGACTACATGTGCCCGTACGAACGCGAGTTCGGCCGCGTCGAGGGCTACTTCCTGACGGACGAGCCCGTCCTCCACGGCCACCTCGGAATCGTCTGGGACCGGCGTCTTCGGGATCTCCTCGTCCAGGCCGGCGGGGCCCCGGATCGGCTGCACGCGCTCAAGCAGACCTACGGCCGAACGCACAAGGACGAGGAACGGTCGGCCGAGCACCTCGCCTTCCTGACCACCATGTTCACCCGACTCAACGCCGGTAGTCGGAAGAGCCCCCTGCCCCGGTGGCTACATCGCCTCAAGGCGCCCGGGGGCCAGCTCTACCGGTGGGGCGATCTGCCTGCCTACCGCGGCGAGGAGCCCGTCCGCCGCATCACCATCCGCTACGTGGAGCGCTGCTACCTCCCCCGGACCGGCGACTTCGTCACGCTCGCCGATCACGTCGTACGGGAGATCGACCTCGGCGCTCCGATGACCGACCAGGAGAACACCTCATGCGCAAGATCTTCGTCGACTGCGGCGCCAACCTCGGAATCGTGCTGAGGCACTTCATGCACGAGCTCCCAGACCACGACTTCTACGCCTTCGAGCCCAACGCAAGCCTGCTCCCCTCCATCCGCGCGAACGTCGAACAGGCCCGGCACGCCGGCGTAGTTGAGGTCTCCCCCAGCGCGGTGTGGACCGAGGACGAGACGATCGACCTCTTCCTCGGCCACCACGAGAGCTCCACCGTGATGCCCGGCAAGCGGGTCCCTCCCATGTACGACCAGCAGATCGACTACAGCTCGCCCGTCCCCGTACCCGCGGTGGACTTCAGCGCCTGGCTCCGCCGGACCGCCGCCCCGGAGGACCACGTCGTCGTGAAGATGGACATCGAGGGCGCCGAGTACCCCGTGCTGAGGAAGCTGCTCGCCGACGGGACGATCGACCTCGTCTCCGTCCTCTACGTCGAGTGGCACCACGACCGCTTCCCCGCCATGAGCCAGGCCGAGCACGACGAGGTCGCCGCCGCCGTCTCCGCACGCGCCGACGTCCGCCACTGGGACTGACCGAAGTGAGGGGACACGATGCCATGAACACCCAGCGCATCTACCTGATCAAACACGGCGAGACAGAGGAGAACCTCCAGGGCATCCACCAGGGCCGCGCGGTCGGCGGTCGGCTCAGCGAGCGCGGGCGCGCCGACATACGGTGGGTCGGTGCCTGCCTCGCGGCGGCCGGGGTCACCGTGGACCAGCTACTCGTCAGCCCGATGTCCCGTTGCCGGGAGTCGGCCGAGCTCCTCACCGCCGCGCTCGCCCCCGCCGATGTCCGCGTCGACGAGCGACTGGCCGCCAAGGACAGCGGGCACCTCGGGGGCCGGCCCAGAGAGCTCGCCGCCGCTGAGGCCGCTCGCCACGATGTGCCGATCCACCGGCTCCGCACGCCGGGCGGCGAGTCGTCGGAGGATGTCCAGGCCCGTTACGTGGATCTGTGGGACGAGGTCTGCTCCGGAGCACGGCAAACGACCGTCCTTGTCGGGCACGGTGGAGGAATCGCCTGCCTGCTGCTGTGGCTGACCGGGAACGGGTTCGACCGTTACCTCCAGCACGTGCCCGGCTCGGCCGGGATCACGTGGGTGGAGGTCGGCGGCCCGACTCCGCGTATCCGGCTGATGAACGCCTCGCCTGCGGAGCTGCCCGGCCACCTCGACGCCCGTACCGCCCGATGAGAGCCGGGACGGTACGGGTGCGGGGATGCCTGTCAGGCTTCCGAGGCGCCGCCGAAGCGCTCACGGTAGGACTCCAGGTCCTCCTCCGTGATCTTCGCGAAGAGCACCGGCGGCACCGTGAACGCGGTACCGGCCGGGACGGTGTCCAGGGACTTGGCCTGGTCGGCGGTCACCCAGGTCGCGGTGTCGTTCTCCAGAGCGAAGGCCCCGCGCATGGCGGCGGTCGAAGTCGGGATGAACGGCTCGGAGACGACCGCGTACAGGTGGATCAGGTTCATCGCCGTGCGCAGCGTCAGTGCGGCGCCGTCGGCGTCAGTCTTGATCTCCAGCCAGGGGGCCTTCTCCTCAAGGTAGGAGTTGCCCGCGGACCACAAGGCGCGCAGGGCAGCGGCAGCCTTGCGGAACTGGAGCGCCTCCATGCGCTCCTCGTACTCGGCCAGCAGGCGCGCGATCTCCTCGCCCAGCTTCGCTTCCGCCTCGCCTGCGGCACGACCGGCCGGGACCTCGCCGCCGAACCGCTTGCGGGAGAACGACAGCACGCGGTTGACGAAGTTGCCGAGGGTGTCCGCCAAATCCTTGTTGACCGTGGCGGTGAAGTGCTCCCAGGTGAAGGAGGAGTCGTCCGACTCGGGGGCGTTGGCGATCAGGAAGTAGCGCCAGTAATCGCCGGGGAGGATCTCCAGGGCCGCGTCGGTGAAGACGCCGCGCTTCTGGGAGGTGGAGAACTTGCCGCCGTAGAACGTCAGCCAGTTGAAGCCCTTGACGACGTCGACCTTCTTCCAGGGCTCGCGCACGCCGAGCTCGGTGGCGGGGAACATCACCGTGTGGAAGGGGACGTTGTCCTTGGCCATGAACTGCGTGTAGCGGACGGTGTCGTCGGCCTCGTACCACCACGACTTCCAGTCGCGGTTCTCGCCGTCCAAGGACGCGTCCGCCCACTCCTTCGTCGCGCCGATGTACTCGATCGGGGCGTCGAACCAGACGTAGAAGACCTTGCCCTCGGCCGCGAGCTCCGGCCAGGTGTCCGCCGGGACGGGCACGCCCCAGTCCAGGTCGCGCGTGATGGCGCGGTCGTTCAGGCCCTCGGTCAGCCACTTGCGCGCGATGGACGTGGACAGGTGCGGCCACTCGGCGCTGACGGTCGCGATCCACTCCTCGACCTCGTGCTGGAGCTTGGACTGCAGCAAGAAGAGGTGCTTGGTCTCGCGGACTTCCAGGTCCGTGGAACCGCTGATCGCCGAGCGCGGGTCGATCAGGTCGGTCGGGTCGAGGACGCGGGTGCAGTTCTCGCACTGGTCGCCGCGAGCCTTGTCGTACCCGCAGTGCGGGCAGGTGCCCTCGACGTACCGGTCCGGAAGGAAACGGCCGTCGACCGGCGAGTACACCTGCCGGATCGCACGCTCCTCGATGAAGCCGTTCTTGTGGAGCTGACGCGCGAAGTGCTGCGTGATCTCGACGTTCTGCTGCGAAGAACTGCGGCCGAAGTAGTCGAAGGCCAGCTCGAACCCGTCGTACACGGCCTTTTGCGCGTCGTGGGCCTGCGCGCAGAACTCGGCGACCGAGAGTCCGGCCTCTTTGGCGGCCAATTCGGCCGGCGTGCCGTGCTCGTCTGTGGCACAGATGTAGAGGACGTCGTGACCGCGCTGGCGGAGGTACCGGGAGTAAACATCTGCCGGAAGCATCGACCCGACCATGTTGCCCAGGTGCTTGATCCCGTTGATGTAGGGAAGCGCGCTGGTTACCAGGTGTCGAGCCATCCTTGGATGCTCCATTTCGTACGCAATACGGCGCCGGTGCCACTGCCACGGCGGGCCCAGGTCGGGAGGCCGCAGTCGACGCGATCACTCCGATCGCACGATCACGTCACGCACGGTGACGGAACGGGGCTGCAGGCCATCGTCATGGTATCGAACCGGGGGTTCGGCCAGCCTGCGGGTTTTCCCGGCTCCCCATGCCGTGCCCGAAAAGCACTCGGCCGTCCGAGACAGGCGGCCAAGCGAGTCCCGTACGGCCGAGGCGTCCCCCCATCTTACGGCCACCCTCCACCGCGGATCCCGCGCCGCGTATACGTCCCCGCTACCCAAGCCCCCGAT
Organism: Streptomyces sp. NPDC001880; assembly: GCF_053594575.1. Classification (NCBI taxonomy): domain Bacteria; kingdom Bacillati; phylum Actinomycetota; class Actinomycetes; order Kitasatosporales; family Streptomycetaceae; genus Streptomyces; species Streptomyces sp. NPDC001880. The sequence goes on along the minus strand of NZ_JBSFET010000006.1, from coordinate 70,803 downwards.
TTCAGTGAGGTGGACCGCATGACCAGGAATCACGAGACCGGCCGGCTCCGCGTCGTCGTCGTGGGGCAGGGATACGTCGGGCTCCCGTTGGCGGTACGAGCCGCCGAGGTCGGGCACCACGTCGTCGGCCTCGACGTGGACGCCGGGCGGATCAAACGACTCGTGATCGGTGAGTCGTACGTCGAGGACATCTCGAACAGGCGGCTGGTGCCCCTTCTCGCCGCCGGGGTCTACCGGCCGACCGTCGACCCGTCCGACTGCGCCGGGTTCGACGTGGCGGTCGTCACCGTCCCGACGCCGCTGCGCGACGGCGCCCCGGACCTGTCGCACGTCGAGGAGGCGGCGCGGACGCTCGGCCACCAGCTCACCCGCGGAGCGACCGTCGTCCTGGAGTCGACCACGTACCCCGGGACGACCGAGGAGGTATTCCGACCGCTCCTCGAACGTGGCTCCGGGCTGACCGCCGGCCTCGACTTCCACCTCGGCTACAGCCCGGAGCGCATCGACCCCGGGAATCCCACCTGGAAGCTGGAGAACACGCCCAAGGTCGTCTCGGGCATCGACCCGTCCTCCATGGAGGCGGTCCGCGCCTTCTACGCGTCGCTCGTCGACACGGTCGTGCCCGTGGCCAGTTGCAAGGAAGCGGAGCTCACCAAGCTCCTTGAGAACACCTTCCGGCACGTGAACATCGCCCTCGCCAACGAGCTGGCGATCTTCGCCCACGACCTGGGCATCGACGTCTGGGCGGCCATCGACGCGGCGTCCACCAAGCCGTTCGGGTTCATGCGCTTCTCCCCCGGCCCCGGGGTCGGAGGTCACTGCCTGCCCGTCGATCCCTCGTACCTGTCGTGGCGGGTCGAGCGGGCCCTGGGGCAGAACTTCCGCTTCGTCGAACTGGCAAACGACGTCAACAACCACATGCCCGACTACGTGGTCCGGCGTCTCGTCGCGGGCCTCAACGAACGAGGCAAGCCGCTCAAGGGCTCCCGGATCCTGCTGCTCGGCCTGGCGTACAAGGCCAACACCGGGGACGCCCGGGAGACACCGGCCGCTCGCATCGCTGAACTCCTCACCGGCATGGGCGCCGAGGTCCAGGCCGCCGACCCCCACGTCTTGGACGAAGCCCACCCCCGCGCCGTCGGCTTGGAGAGCCTCCAGCAGGTCGACGTAACCCCCGTCCGCCTCGCGGCGGCCGACGCCGTCGTCCTCCTCGCCGACCACGACGCCTTCGACTACCCCCTGATCAGCGCGCACGCCCCGTACATCCTCGACTGCCGCCGCCGACTCGTCGGCGCCCACGTCGACTCCCTCTGAAGGGCAACACCATGCAGATCGTCATCACCGGCGGTGCCGGGTTCATCGGCGGCAACCTCGCCCACGCCCTGGCCGAGCAACCCCACGTCACACGACTCCGGGTCGTGGACAACCTCTCCACCGGGGACAAGGCGCATCTCGCCGGCCTCGACGTCGACTTCTTCGAGGGAGACGTCCAGGACGCCGCTCTCCTCGACCAGGCGTTCCGCGGCGCCGACGCCGTCGTCCACCTGGCCGCCCTTCCCTCCGTACCGCGCTCTTTACAGGACCCCCTGGCCAGCCACCACGCAAACGCGACCGGCACCCTCCAGGTCCTCGAAGCCGCCCGCCGCGCCGGCGGCCCGCACGTGATCGCCGCCTCCTCGTCCTCCGTCTACGGCTCCAACCCCCACCTGCCGAAGCACGAGAACCTCGTCGCTGGCCCGATGAGCCCGTACGCGGTCACCAAACTCACGACGGAGGCGTACCTGAGCGCCTACCACCACAGCTTCGACCTGCCGGTCCTCCCCTTCCGCTTCTTCAACGTCTACGGCCCCGGCCAGCGCGCCGACCATCCGTACGCCGCCGTCATCCCAAAATGGATCAGCGCCGCCCTCGCTGGCGAGCCCCTTACGATCCACGGCGACGGCACCCAGACGCGGGACTTCACTTACGTGGGCACGGTCTGCCACGTCCTCACCGCCGCTCTCCTTCGCCGGGTGGTGGACCCCCGCCCGGTAAATCTGGCTTTCGGGAGCCGCACTTCGCTGCTGGGTCTGATCCAGGAGATCGAGACGGCAACTGGGCACGTCGTCAAACGGCAGCACGTGCCTGCGCGCACTGGCGATGTCGCCCACTCCCAGGCCGACAGCGGCCGCCTGCGAGCGCTCTTCCCGAGAATGGCGCCCATGGCACTGGAGGAGGGGATCTCCGCGACAGCGGACTGGATTCAGACCTCGATCATGGGCGCAACTCCGAGATGAGCCAACTCTGGATCGGATGAGGTCGGAAAAGATGCATGATCGCGGCGATGCTCCGTTTGGCCTCTGCCCAGAGGGCGGTGCTGAGAGCGCCGCTCAGGACGGGCGCTACTGGCAGGCTTAGCCCTACTTCATCGTTCGGAGGACTGCATGGGAGCCGAGCTTGGTCCGTTGCTCATCGCGCGCCGCAGTGGCAATGAGCCGATACAGGCCGACGGCAAGACGGTGGGCAAGCTCGCTGACTTCTGGAGTTGGGCGTGCTCCGACCTGACCAACAACACCATGCGTGGCGTCCTGGCCGAGTATCTCGTGGCCACCGCGCTGGGCGCTGCCACCGGTACCCGTACCGAATGGGACACGGTTGACATCCGCACGCCCCAGAACTGGCGTATCGAGGTGAAGTCGACGGCCTACCTGCAGTCGTGGGCACAGTCGCAGACGTCGAGAGTCTCCTTCCGCATCGCGCCTGCCTCCGGTTGGGACGCCCAGACCGACATCACTTCAGCCGATGTGCTGCGCCGCGCCGACGTGTACGTGTTCTGCCTTCTGCATCACCGGGAGAAGCAGACGCTAGATCCTCTCGACCTTGACCAATGGACCTTCTATGTCCTGCCCACTCAGGTCCTGGACGAGCGTTGCCGACTTCAGAAGACCATCACCTTGTCCAGCCTTGAGCGCCTCAAGCCGTTGAAGTCCGGCTTCGTCGGCCTCCCGGAAGCCGTCTCGGCCTGTGCCGAAGTCTCTCGGCGGAACCAGGGGGAATTAAGCTCCGGCTGATCGTCCTCGATCAATGTGGCGCACTCCGTCAAGGGGATCTCGAGGGCGATCCGCCAACAAGATTTAGCACCTAGGCACCACTAGATTCGAGCAGACCCCGATGCGCTCGTTGACATTGCCAACGCACTACCTATCGGATCTCAGGCGAACAACGTGTACGGTGGAATCATGAAGGAATCAACTCCACCAGCCGCCGAATCACTGATCACCGGAGCAGAGATCGCCAGGCTGGCGGGGGTGACACGTGCCGCCGTCTCCAACTGGCGACGGCGGTACAGCGACTTTCCCGCCCCTGCCGATGCCGGAGCGAGCACGCCGCTCTTCTCTCTCGCCGAAGTCCGTTCCTGGCTCGCCAAACAGCAGAAGGGCACGGACGTCTCGGACGACGTCCGCCTGTGGCAAGCGCTACGAGGCGGCTTCGGCGACGACATCATCACGGGCGTCACGGGCGTCGCCCGCCTCCTAGCCCGCGGCGACGCCAACGGGCTGGACGAGGACCTGGCCGACCTGGCCACGGGCCTGGCCGCTAAGGAAACGCCGGCCCGGGTCGTCGAGCAGCTGGTGGAGCGTTTCCGCGACTCCTCGCGACGCGTCGGCTCCGACCAGGTCACTTCGCTACGCCTGGTCAAGGCGGTGAGCCACTTCGCGGGGCCGTTGTCCGGCGACTCCGTCATCCTCGATCCTGCCTGCGGCATCGGGACCCTGCTCCTGTCCGTCGGACCCGCGGAGGGCCCTCTACGGCGTGGTCAGGAAATCGATCCGGCTGTGGCGGAGCTGGCGCAGGCGCGAGCCGACCTCGTCGGGTACCGGAGCACGGTGATCGAGACCGGGGACTCCCTGCGCCAGGACCACTGGCCCGATCTCCGTGCCGACCTCGTCATCTGCGACCCACCGACTGCCGGTCCGGACTGGGGCCGCGAGGAGCTGCTTCTCGACTCCCGCTGGGAGCTGGGCACGCCCTCGAAGGCGGAAGGGGATCTGGCCTGGCTCCAGCACTGTTACGCCCACACCGCGCCCGGCGGCAGGGTCGTCGCCGTCATGCCCGCGTCCGTGGCCTACCGGAAGGCTGGCAGACGCATCCGTGCGGAGATCGTCCGCCGGGGCATCCTCACGAATGTCGTGGCCCTGCCGCCCGGGATGGTGGCCTCACACGCGCAGCCCGTTCATCTGTGGGTCCTGCGCCGCCCGGCCGACGCGTCCGGCGGCTCCAGGTCGGTGCACATGGTGGACCTAACCTCCAACTCGCCTGACGGCCCGATGGAGCCCGCGGCCGGGCAAGCCGTCGACGTGCCGCTTATCGACCTGCTCAACGACTCCGTCGACCTCACCCCGAGTGCCCATGTGGACGCCGCACGCGAGGATCTGCCTGCTGAATACCGCGCCCTCCGGCAGCGCATCGAGGAGAGGCTGGGGCAGCTGAACGCCCTGCTGCCCGCTCTCTCAGCAGGCGAGGGGCCTGGGACGCTGGACGGCGCGACCATCAGCTTGGCCGACCTCTCCCGCGCCGGACTCGTCGAGCTCACCGATGCCGAACCAAGTTCGAAGAGCGACCAGTTGGACACCGAATATCTGCGGGGTTTCCTGCGGAGCGCGTCCAACAACCGCCGCTCGACCAGCAGTAGCGGTTCCTACCGCCTCGACGTGAAAGGCGCGCGCGTCCCGCAGATGGCCGTGGAGGAGCAACGGCGTTACGGTGCCGCCTTCCGCGCCCTGCGGGAGTTCGAGGCGTGCGTAGGCGAAGTCGCCCGGCTGACGGAGCAGGCGAGCGCTCTCGCTCGCGACGGTCTCACCAACGGGGCTCTCGTGCCGCCTGAGGACCCCGCCTGACGGGCGCGTCACCAGTCCCGCCCGCCATCGTGCGGGCGATGGCGGCGATCTCGGCCAGCAGCTCTCCCGGCGGGCGGTCCAGAGCCAGGGCGTGCTGGTGGATGCGGATTCCGGCGTGGCGCACCCGGTGCGTCACGCTCGGCTCGTACCCCCTCGCGTAGACGAGGTGGCCGTCCGGAAGGCCGAGCGCCGTGCAGTAGGCGAGCATTTGGTAGAGGTCGGCGTCCGGGAATCCCTCGGGCTTCTCCGCCTTGTACTTGGCGTCCACGACGGCCCTTGGTCCGCCGTCGTCGCCATACCAGACCAGGTCCGGACGCATCGCTACGTTCCGGTCCTCGTCCAGGTGTACGCCACGGGCCTGGAAAGCCGCGCGCCCGCCGTGATCCGCCAGCGCCTCACGCAGGGCCACGCAGACAAAGTCCTCGAAGATCTTGTGCGTGTCGATGAGATACCCGTCGACGGATACCCCGCCTGCACCGTGCTCCACCGACGAACCGCGCAGGATCGTCTCGGCCAGCCGTAGTGCGGGCTGGTAGCGGTGGTTCAGCCGGCCGGCCCGCCACCGAGGCAGGTCGCGCACCCCCCGCTTCAGCGGTTGTACGTCCAGCAGGCGGCGCCGGTGGTGGCGGAGTCGGCGGCGTACGTCTTCGGGTACGCGGTCCAAGGGGAGCAGCCGCTCCACCGCCCCCCTCAGGAGGCGGTTCTCCGGGATGTCGGTGCCGTAGTCGTCGTAGGCGATCTCGACCGGGAAGGCCCGCCCGTGGTGACGTTTGGCCTGGTCGGCCTCCCGGATGCGCCCGCGGACGACCGGCGAGGTCTCCTCGGTGTGCCGGTATCCCTGGAGAACGCCTTGACGCAGCGCGCGTTCGACAGCCCTCTCGAAACCGTGGGCCAGTGCCGGAAGGACCTCGTCGTGCTCGGTCACGTCCACCTCGCCGTCCCGGTGGACCCGGGGGTCGGCGGCGTAGCCGATCAGGAAGAACAGCCGCCGCACCGGCACCTTGGCCGCGATCCTGAGGGTCACGGGGTCCTGCCCCGCCACCCTCACGGACACCGCTCCGACCTTGCCGCCAGCCCTCAGCCGCCAGGCGCCCGGCAGATACGGGTCGGGGGCCGCCTCGACGATGCGGGAGACGGCGAGCGCCCGGCCGATCCCGTCCGGGAGCGGCACGCTGACGGCGGCTCCGTGCTCGTCCAGCTCGACGGTCGTCACGGGGTGGCGGCGCCCGGTCCGCCGTCGCCGAGGGACTGAGACAGGGCGTCGAGTCCGTACCTCTTCGCGATGTCGAAGGACTCGCCGTAGTGGTGCTCCTCCAGCAGCGGAAGGATCTTGGTCCGCCAGGTCCGGTCCAGACCGCCCTCCCGGTGCACGCTTTTCTTCATCAGGTACGAGGGGCCGATGAGGAAGTCCTCGTCGTCAATGCGGGAGTTGAGGGCGTCCAGGAGGTCCGCCGGGCGGCCGTCGACCCCCTGTCGGCCGAGCCAGCGCCGCAACAGGCCACGCGTGGGCTCGGTGCGGGGTGACAGCTCGACGAAGGCGAAACGCCTGCGCATCGCGGCGTCGACCAGCGCGATCGACCGGTCGGCGGTGTTCATCGTGCCGATGACGAAGAGGTTGGGCGGAAGCAGGAAGTCATCGCCGGAGTAGGTGAGCCGCACGGACCTCCTACGGTACTCCAGGAGGAAGTACAGCTCGCCGAAGACCTTGGCCAGGTTGGCCCGGTTGATCTCGTCGATGATCAGGAAGTGCGGGATGTGGTGGTTGCCCTCGCGGGACGCCAGGTCGGCCAGCTCTCGCAGGGGCCCGGCCGTCAGACGGAAGGCGACCTCACCCGTCTTCGGGTCCTCGCGGGGGCGAAAGCCCTCGAAGAAGTCCTCGTAGGAGTAGGAGGGGTGGAACTGTACGAGCTTCACACGCTCGGCCCCGCCGCCGAGGTACTCGGCCAGTGCGAGGGCGGTGTATGTCTTGCCGGTGCCCGGCGGGCCGTAGAAGATCAGTTGCTTCTCGTCCGAGAGCAGGTCGCGGACTTCCCTGAGCCATCCGACGTCGTGCGCCAGCAGCTCATCGGCGAGGGCCTGGTCGGGGACGGGCAGCTCCAGCTCGCGGCGGGCGGCGAGCGCGGGTGTCGTACCGCTGGGGTCGCGCTCTGTCTCCACGGCCTCGTCAGCCAGTTCCTCGTCGGTGAGGCCGAGCCCGTCGATGTGCGGCTGGACCACCGTGAGGTCCACGACGTCGTGCTGGGCGGCGAGGCGCTGCTGGATCTCCTCGGGCAGGGTGTCGTAGGGGTGACCGGTGCTCTGCCATTCGACGGGCCGCCGGAGATTGGACAGACCGTTGTCGGAAGCCGTCTGTTCGGCCGGGCCGGAGATCTGTCCGACGTAGAGCCGCCCTCCCGAGAGCGTGCACACCGTGTCGCCCGGCTTCATCCGGGAGAGGAAGGCGTGCAGTTCCTCGACCAGTTCGAGCTTCTGGTTGTACGTGGCGGTGGTTCCCCAGTCCTCCTCCACAATGGCGCGCAGACGCTCCTTGCTCACCCCCTGGCCGACCCCCTGGCTCAGGCGCGGGGCGGCGAGGGAAACGCGCCCCTCGGGAAGCCACAGCTTCTGGACGAGGTCGGCGCCGGAGACGTTGTTGCCGCGTACCAACCAGGAGCGGGCAGGCCCGGACCAGACGCCCTCCATGAAGTCCGAGAGCGGTATGTCGGCTTCCGTTTTCCAGTCGATCCACCCGTTACGCGGTGACCCCACCAGCACACCGGCGGCAAAGGAGGGCGAGCCGCAGTCGATGTCCTCGGCCGCCTCCAGCCATCCCGGCCAGCGCGTGGACGGGCGCAGCACACCCGTCTGCTTCAGCATTGCGCGTACCCGGGCCGTAGCGACGAAGTGCTTCGAGAAGGACGGCATCTCCCGGTCCCGGGCCGGCGAGCCGGCGAGGATGCGGAACTTCCGGCTTCCGTTGGTCCCGACCGCGTCCAGCAGGAAGCCCCGGGCCCGGTCGACTTCGCCCGCGCCGGGCAGCCGGAGCAGGAACTCGGGCGTCTTGTCCGGGCTGCCGGGCCCCGCCTCGGTGCCGCTCATGCCCTCTTCCCCGTTCCGGACAGAAACCGCATCGCCACCTTTTCCAACACTCATCCTTTTCTGCGTAGTTGAGCGCATAATCTCCACCCAGGGGAGCACGGTGTGTGCCACCCCACAGAGGAGGGGCGTGGTCGCCATGACCATCATGGATCAGTTCGTTCTGCGACGGGACGGCATGGTGCCGAAAGGCGTCGCGGCCACGTGTTCCGGCGCGCGGTGCGGGGGCACGGCGGTGGTGTGGCGCGTCAAGCTGGAGAACCGCCCGGAGCTCACGATCCATGACACCCGATGGGAGAACGGCGAGCGTGATCTCGTTCTGTACCAGCCCGCTGTGGTCCCGGAGATGCCCGCGCCCCTGTCCAACCTGCACAACCGGCGCCGTGCGGGTATCCAGGAGACGGCTCCGGGCAGTGAGGAGCTCCGCGTCATGGGGTGGGTCGCGGTGCCCGGAGACCGGCCGACCGTCAAGAAGACATTCACCACCGCCGACTTCGTCGAGGTGTGCGGCCGGGACGAACTACGCGAGCTGACCAGCAGGCCCGGCGTAGTGCTCGACTCGGCCTACGTGCTGCCGGACCCCGTCCGCTTCGATCTGGACGACCCGCAGGACGACGTCTCCGTACAGCACGCGCTCTTCTTCCCCGAGGAGGACGAACGGACCCCCGTCGTCTTCTTCCTGCTCAGCCGGGTCGTGCCGACGCTCCGGCACATCGGATGGCTGCCGAAGCCCGTCCGGCGGATGCCCGTCCGGTTGTGAGGGCGAGGGGTGCCGTCCGCCGACAACCATGAGAGGTCCGGACGGCTTTCCCTTACGCTCACTGGCCACCGATGACCGGAGGTGCGGCCCGCCGTCCCGGTGGCGGGCCGGGCTTCGGAACGGTGCTGCTCGGCTGTCGGCCCGGTGCCGGGCACGCGGCCGGGGTGGTGGCCGAGGAGGCCGACCGGCCCGCGTCCTCCGGTCGCGAGGACGGGAGCGTCACGGCGGACGGGACCGTGGGCCCCTTTTCGAGCGCCTCCAGCAGGGCTTCCACCGTCGGCAGGCGGCCCTGGATCTCCGAGGGCGCCGGAGGCAGTTCGTGCGCCCGGTAGTGGCAGGCGGTGCTGAGCGCGGACCAGGTGATGTAGCAGCGCCTGGCGGTCTCCCGGTCGGTGTACGCCCCCAGGCAGAGGATGCGGTGCTTCCCGATACGCGTCATACCGGGGGCCACGCCCCGCCAGAAGTCGTCCAGGCCGCGTTCGAGCGCCCGACGCAGCAGCAGGGCCGCGGCACGGGCCCGTACTCCGGGGCCGAGTGACGTCATCGTGCCAGCCGGGGGCCGCAGGAGGGACTGGGCGGCGGACATGTCCGCACGCGCGGTGTCGCCCGTCATCGGGCACCGCCCTGCGGGTCGACGGCGCCCCGGGCCCGGCGCCGGATGGCCTCGGCCAGCCGTTCCGTACGCGTCACCAGCTCCTTGCGGTCGGTGACGGCCGCCGGACCCCAGTGCGAGCCCCCGTTCAGCTCCTCGATCAGGTCCCAGCCTCCACGGTGCAGCCCTTCAACGGCTGCCCTGGGCTTTCCGGAGGGGTCCCCCAGGAGTGCGAACGCCACGTACTGCTTGGCGCTTCCCTGGATCGGCACCCGCTTCTCGAACTCCGCGAGACTCAGGCGGCGGCCCTTCTCGTCCCGCAAGGTCCGGCGGGCGGTCTCCACGCAGGCGACCTCCAGGGCAGCGCGGCACATGGCCGGAATGACCCGGTCGGCCACGGCCTGGGGCACGGACGGGTCTTTGGAGACATCCTCAGCCTCACTGAGCGCCTGCCGAAAGGGGTCCCGCGTCCGCTCGACCGTCACGTGCGACTTCTCCTCACGGGAGATGCGGTGGACCGTCGCCTCGATCCCGAGGTGGGTGATGGCCTGTTCCAGCCGGGTGTCGTGGGTGAAGACGACGACCTGGCGGTGCCGGGCACACTCACTGAGGACGGTAACCAGCCCCTCCACCTTCTGCGTGTCCATCGACTGCACCGGGTCGTCGATGACGAGAAAGCCGAACGGGCTGGCCTCGTGCGTGGCGCGCGGGATGAACAGCGACAGTGCGAGCGAGTGCAGTTCGCCCTGGCTCATCACGCTGTACGCGGCCGCCTCGTGGTCGTCCACCGAGACGTCGAGCTCCACTCCGCCCTGCTTGGCCGTTCCCTTGAGCTTGACGCGGCCGAGGGAGACGCTGCTGCTCTCGCAGAGCTTCGTCCACACCTTCTGGGCGTGCTCGTCGAAGCGCTGCATCCGGTCATCCCTCAGCTCGTTCGTCAGCTTCCTGAACCACTCACGGGCCGCCTTGGCCGCCTTGTGCCGACCGGTCGCGTCCTCCGCCTTCTCTGCCGCCTCGACCCACTCCGCGAGCCGCACGGCCACGGGCCGCCAGGCGGTGTCGCGGTCGGTCAGCCGACGCGCGGCCTCCTCCCCGGACTGACGGCAGGCAGCCGCCAGCATCGGCGCGAGGCGTCCGACGCACTCGGCCAGTTCGGCGGGATCGGTGAGGCTCCGGCAGAGCGACCACTCACGCCACAGTTCCGCCAGCTCGGAATCCTCCGTCCGCAGCAGGTCGGGAACGGGCTGCACCAGGTCGTGCACGGCACGCTTGGCGCTGCTGAGGGTACGGCGTACGGAATCGGCCTCGGCCGCCTCCGCCTGGAGCCGCTCGATCTCGGCCCGCGCCGCCTCGGCCCACGCCTGGTCGAGACGGTCCTCGGTACCGCAGACCGGGCAGTGGGGGCTTCCCGACCGGCGACGCTGTTCGAACGCGGCCTCCAGCAGCGCGGCCAAGCGGCGCGCGTCCTCCGCGTTGGAGTGCCGTACGTCCTCGAAGGCCGCGATGGCCTCCCTCAGCCGGGCCAGCGCCCCGGCCACCTCCGTCTCATCGGGTCCGGTCAGGGAGGCGCGCGCCCGGAGTCGGGCCGCTTCGCCCTGGTCGGCGACCGCGTCCTGGTCGAGCAGGGCCCTTACGGCGTCGACATCGGGGACACGCCCGCCCAGAGCCCGCATCGCGTCGACGGCACGCCGGTCGTCCAGGCCGTTCAGTGCCTCGACCGCCGCGGTCCTCAGCGGGCGGGGCCTCGCCTCGATGTCCTCGCACTCCTTGACCCGGGCCGCGAGACGGATGTCCATCTCACCGAGCCGGCCGAGCCCGATGAACGTGGAGATCTTGCGGTACAGGTCGCGCATCGTGCCGTCCACCATCGAGCCCAGCTCGCTGTAGGGCAGGAACGGCCTGTAGACGTCGAGCATGGCGGCGTTCACACACTCGTCCAGCTTCAGCTCGGTGCCGTCTTCCCGGACCACCGTCGTGCGCGCCTCCTCGACCTCCTTTCCGTACCAGGTCCGGCGTACCGTGACCGGCTCGGCGGCGTCGTCCAGGGTGAGACTCACGGCGACCTGGGGAGCCGCGGCGTCATGCAGGTTGCGCCACCCCTTGCGCCAAGGCACCGCGCGGGGCTTACCACCGTTGCTGCCGTCCCAGCGGGCGTTGAACCCGGTGAGCGCGATCTCGGCGGCCTCCGCGAAGCTTGACTTCCCGGTGCCGTTGCCGCCCGTGATCACGGTGAGGCCGGGGCCGTACGGGAGGTCGAGCGTCGCCTCGGGACCGACGCCCCGCCAGCCAGCCGCCGTGATGGACCGCAGGTACACGGGACCGGCCCGCCCCGCCTCCTCCGGAGCGGGATCCGGGAGCGTGTCGCGCAGCAGGGCGGCGGCCTCGGGGGACAGGGCGGACGGCTCGGCGTCGTCGATGCGCTCGGCGATCAGCTGGCGCAGGGGGGTCTCGTGGTGCATGACGTGTTCCTCACAGGAGTGGGCGGCGGTCGCGGCGGGAATGCCGAACCGTTCACTCCGAGAGCATCGCGTACGCACGTTGGCGATGTCAACAGACATTATGGTGCGTCAAAATCGCTCACACTGGCGCCTGTAGAACGTTCGCTCGAATCCCCCACCCCGGGCGCCCACAGCGTGAGCGCCCGGCAACCGCGCACCGTCAGGCAGCCTCCCCCTCGGCGACACCCCGACCCGTCGCCCCCGCCAGGCCGGACCCGATCGACGCCCAGGTGCACACGCCCGTCGCAGGCGGGTGCGCAGCGGCGAACCCTCACTCGCCACCCCGCCGCTCCACCCAACTCCCGCACCGCCGTGAGCGACACCCTGCGGCGCTCGGCGCACTGGCCGGCCAGACGCGAATTGAGGTGCGGGGCGTGCGTGTCGTGCACCACCACCTGGAGGATGCCGTCGAAGCGGCGGAGCACCAGGTGGATCATCTCCCCCGCCCCGTGAACCGGCAGGCGTGGATGGCGAGTTCATGGACCAGTTCGAGGGCCGGTTCGACCAGCTCCTCCTCGACCTCGTGCACGTCGAGCACGGCGTCCGCCGTCTCGTGCGCGATCAGCGGAGTCCCGGTGGCCGAGGGGAGAGTCAGTCCGTAGACGAAGTGGGACGCCGAGGGCTCCCGGAGGTCCGGCGGGGGCGGCGGGCACTGAGTGATCCGGGACGCGACCTGGAGGGCGTACGGCGAACCGAGGGCGTAGGCGGGAAGGGCGGATCGCCCACCCGCCGGGCCGAGTTGACTTTCCCGACGGGCGGCGGGGCTGCGGGGGGAGCGAGGCCGGGGGCTGAGGCAGACACTGCGGGCACCCTGGGCAGACTCTCGGACATGACTGCTCCAATCGAAGGTGAACACCGGCACGCGATCGCGTCGTTGACGAGGTGTGATGACTGCGGGGCATAGCCCCGATGCGGCATGAACGGAACGGCTGGACGACGCGGCGAGACAGTGGCCCGTCTCCCTGGCGCGAGCACACCCCTCCCAGGGCAGGAGGACGCGGGCAGGCTCACGCGATGCTCTTCTTGTTTGCCTTGCGTGAGCGTCGCGTGACTTGGGGTAGAGCATCGCAGGTGGCAATTGCCCCACTCATGAGGCAATTGCCACCAAGTTCGCTTGGCCCCCGGGCGAGCCCAGTGGCCCGAGCCGAGGAGAATCACGGCATGCCACCACGAAGTGTTCCCAGCGAGCGCCAGAAGCGTCTCGGAGCCGAACTGCGAAGGATGAGGAACGACGCGGACGAAAGCACCGAGTACGCTGCCCGGCTACTCGGGCTGGACAGAGCGAAGATCTCGAACATCGAGGCCGGCGTTCGCACCGTCACCACGGAGCGGGTGCGGACGCTCGCTACGAACTACGGCTGCAACGACGAGAGCTACGTCAAAGCGCTCGTCGCCATGACCGAACCCCGCCCGAAGGGTTGGTGGGAGACCTACAGAGGACAGTTGCCAGCAGGACTGCTCGACATCACCGAGATGGAGTGGCACGCCACGGCGGTGAGAGCTGGAGTGTTCCTGCACGCGCCAGGGCTGCTGCAGACGGACGGGTACGTCAGAGCAGTGGGCACCGCCGCCTTGCCGCCTCTCTCGGAGCACGAGATCGAGCCCCGAGTCGCCATGCGTATGCAGCGACAGCAGCCGCTGCATACGCCCGACCCGATCTCGTACACCGCCTACATCCATGAAGCGGCCCTGCGGATCGAGTTCGGCGGAATGAAGGTCATGCGAGCCCAGTTGCATCATCTGTGCGAGATGAGCGAGCTACACCACGTGGACGTACGGGTGGTGCCGTTCTCGTCCGGCGCGTTCCCCGAGGCGGGGCAGGCATTCCTCTACGCAACGGGAGTCGTGCCCCAACTGGACACGGTGCAGCTCGATTCCGCGCACGGACCCGGGTTCACCCACGCTCCGGCCCAGCTCGACAAGTACCGTGCGCAGCTGGACTGGATGGAGGCCGTGTCCTTCAACCCCGGCAAGTCCCGGGACTTCATACTTGCCCTCGCCAAAGCCTGATGGGAGACGTCACGTGCCGGACATCGTCTGGGAAGATCCCTACTGCGCGGAGAGCTCGAACTGCTTTCGCGTCGGGACCGACGCGAAAGGCAACGCGTACATAGCCGTAGCCGGCCAAGAGGGCACCTACCTCGCGGACACGCGTGAAGCCCTGCGCGCGCTCGTCCGCGACATCAAGGCGGGCAAGGCCGACCACCTGCTGTAGCGGTCCGGGGAGGGCTCTCGCGCCACACGACTGCCACCACCCCGGAGGGCTGTGACGTCAGTCGGCCTCCGGCTCGGCCGGATGGCGCGGGCCGTGACCGGGCGGCGGGGTGAGCGTGGAGGTGTAATTCTCGCCGTCCACCAGGGGCGTGCTGAGGCTAAGGCCGGCGACGGCCATGCGGTCGTACTCGGCTAGGACGAGATCCTTGGTGCGGTAGTGGCCGTACTTGGCGATCTCATTGTTCTTGAGGCCGCCGGTCTCCGACTGGAAGGTTTCCAGGATGTAGTCCGTGTCGTCGCGGCTGATTCCGTAGAGGTGGAAGAAATACGCGTCAAGTTCGGCACGGATCTGGGCGCGGCGGGTTTCGTCCCAGCGGAAGGGGGCGCCCTGGTCCCCGAGGTCACGGGCGAAAGGTGCCATGTCGAACGTCGAATAGAGGAGTTCGGTGGTCCGCGAAGCCAGAAACGCGATGTGGGGCTCTATTACCCTCGGGCTCGGAACCGGCAGCTGTTTCCAGATGAAGAGCCCCATGCTGGTACTACCAATCTTCTGCCTACTGACGTAGTCGAAGACAAGAGAACTCTGAGCTGTGAGCAATCCAGCGAAGAGCTCCGGTGGCATGGCAGAAAGCATCAAAGGGAACTTGTGGCCTACAGCTGCGCGGGGCAGGACTGTTGCAATCGCGGTGCGCTCATCGGTGGCGCGACACACATCTCTCCACCCGTAAAGCCAATCACGCTCCCATGCGAGATCAGAAAGCCGCCCTTGAATTCCAAGAACCTCGACCTCCTTGCCCTTGCGTACAGTCGGAATCTCTTCGGCGTCCTCAATCCAGTACCGAGGCATGGCCGCCACGCTGGCATCCTGCTTCTCAGCTAGGCTGAGGCGTCGGCGGTCCTCGTTGCCTGTGTCGTAGTAGCTGTTCCACCGGTGGTCGAAGTGGTGAGCCATCTTTCCTTCGTACAGGGGAAGCATCCGCCTGCTATTCCGCGTGTACACATTGGCGCGCGGCTCCCACCCCTCCCCCTCCAGCTCCTCGCGGGTGCGAAACAGGTCGGAGTCATCAGACATGTTGAAGAGGTTCTTGAAGACGACGCCCCACGGGTTGCCATCCCTCTCCCCTTCGTTCCACAACACCGGAACCCGCCGATAGATCCCCACCGTAAGATCCGCATCCCGCCGCCCACGGAAAATCGGCAACGTCCCCGTGTTCGGGTTGATGAGCGTGATCTCCTCAGGGCTCAATGCGAACACCCGCTCCGCGTCGCCCAGATCCGCTGGGTCCTCCAGGAAGAACGCGAAGCGCGCCGCAGGATCCCGTAGCTCCCGGCCGGCCAATGCCAGCAGGCAGAACTTATAGCTGGAGTGCACTCCGACGAACAACGGCTTCCGGTTCTCGAAGTCGTACAGCGCCGCCACCGCCCCCCGCCAGGTGAAGTCGCTGAACAGGTACTGCGCCCCCGCCCCCGTCGCGATAGCCGTCGGCACGATGCAGCCGAAGCGGCTCCTGGGAGCGGCGATCGTCGCGAAACGTTCCGCGAACAGCTGGTCCGTCTGGAGAGAGTTGACGCCCTTGATCGTCAGCCCCTTCCCACACAACGGAAACGCCCCCGACGCCCCCGCGAACAGGAACGTCGACTTCACCATCCGCCGCGCCAGCCGGTACCGCCGACCCGCCTCGGGGTTTCCGGCCTTCTCGTTCTCGGCCTCCCACTCCGCGATCTTCGTGCGCCGCGCCGTGCCCGCGATGGCCGCGATCGACGGCTCGACCACGCTGAAATACTTTTTGTCCTCGAAGTCCACCTTGTCCCACGGTGGATTCCCCACCACACAGGAGAACCCACCCGACCAACCTGTAGCGGGGTTCACAGCGCAGTGGGGCGTCAACCTGGCGCAGCGCCGGGTGGGCCCGCTCCCAGCGGTCGTCCCGCTCGGCGAGCCACTGGAGGTCGGCGTAGTCGATCTCCAGGAGGCCGGTCTGCTCCAGGTTCGGCATGGTGACGCGCCAGCCACGTTCCAGATCGAGGTAGAGACGGAAGGCGATCACCTCCCGCAGGATCTTCGCGGCGGCGGCTGTCAGGCGAGGCGGCAGGTCGGCCTCTCCTGTGTAGACGGCGGGGTCGAGTGCCAGCGCGTTGGCGACACGCGTGGCCAGTTCCTCGTGCTGGATGCCGTCCGTACCGGCGTCCACGGCCGCCCGGTACAGCGCCCCACGCAACTCGGTGACCTGGACGAAGTCGTTGAAGTGACCGGCCTGGAGCGAGGCGTCCTGGCGGTTGTCGACGAACGTTAGGAGCTTGCGGGCCTCCTTGGGCAGTGCCGCCTCCGGCACGCTGTCCAGGGACCGCACCACGGAGGCGGAGATCAGCGAGGTCGCCGACGAGCGGCCCTCCTGGTCCAGGGTCGCCAGCTTGGCGAAGTCCTTGCCGCGGGTCTGCTCGTAAGAGATTGAGCACTGCGGGCAGAACAGGAAGGGGGCGGGGATGAACGCCGCGTGCAGTTCGCCCCTGCCCTCGTTGCCGTACGGATCGACGGTGACGGCACGGGGCAGCCGGTCCCGGTAGGACTTCTTGACGACCTCCTGTCCCCGGTCGTCGATCTCCAGCCAGGACTCGGGCAGCCTGCGGTCCGCTATGGCCTCGTCCGGCGTGAGGGGCCAGGGGGAGGTGTCGGGGAAACGGTCAGTGTCGATGTAGAGGTAACCGTCGCCCGCTCGCCCGCCGGTGGCGACCGCGTCGCGGCGCGGTTCGTAACGGATCTCGCCGTCCTTCTCCGTACGCCACACGGTGAGGTAGTCCTGACCGCACTCGCGGCAGAAGGCGAGCGGCATCAGGGCGTGGCCGTCGGTGCCGGGCCGCACACGCTGGTAGTCCCGGGTGACGTGGCGGTCGGCCTTGCTCTCCAGAGTGACGTAGACGGTGTCGCCCTTGGACAGGAACTGGTGCAGCCGGAAGGCGAACAGGGGGCGCTCGGTGACCGGATGGTACGCCTGCGAGCCGGCCTCCAGGGTGTCCCGCAGAGCGTCCGCACAATCCTTCTCGGCGACACCGCTCAGCCGGTGCAGTTCGGCGGCGGCGTCCTCGATCCTCCGGGGCTTCTGCCGTACGAGCAGTCCTGTCGCCTCGTCGGCCGCCAGACCGAAGTACGTCTCGATCCAGCGCGCGAGGGGGTCGGTGACAAGTTCCGCGTAGGCGCTGGGGGCGGCGCGGGCGAGACGTTCGGCGGTCACGGTGGCCGGGGCCTCACCGGTGGCCCGGACGAGCGTCTCGCCGATGACATGCTCCGGGCTAACCTTGGTGCCGAAGAGCTTGGAGGCCATGTCGGCCACCACGTCCTTCTGCTGTTCCAGGCTGCCCTCGGTGGACATGGTCGCGGAGGTACCGATGCACTGCACGTCGTCGGCACAGCAGGCGTCGCGCACGCGGCGAATGAGGAGAGCCACGTCCGCGCCCTGGCGGCCGCGGTAGGTGTGCAGTTCGTCGAAGACGAGGAACCGCAGTCCCTCGGCCATGGCGACGAGACTGTCCCGGTCGTCGGGCCGGGTGAGCATCAGCTCCAGCATCACGTAGTTGGTGAGCAGGATGTCCGGCGGGTTCTTACGGATCTTCCGCCTGGTCTCTTCGTCCTCCTGGCCGGTGTAGCGGGCGAAGGTGACGGGCTCGTCGCCCTCGCCGTACCCGTGGCGCAGGTACTTCTCCAACTCCTTGAGCTGGCTGTTGGCGAGCGCGTTCATCGGGTAGACGATGATCGCCCGAACCCGCTTGGGCGCGTCGGGGCCGGCCTCCTGCCGCTCCTTGAGCACCTGGTTGACGATCGGGACCATGTAGGCGAGGGACTTTCCGGACCCTGTTCCCGTGGTCAGGACGTAGGAGACCCCGGCCGCCGCCGCGTCGATCGCCGCGCGCTGGTGCCGGTGCAGGGTAAGTGGGCGTCCGTCGCACACGGTGGAGTCCTCGGACTTGCCCGCCTGGAAGATCCTCGCGCACTCGGCGTGCAGGACCTGCTGGGCGGCCAGTTCGGCGACCGTGCCGGCGGCGGCGAAGAAGGGGTTGAGCGACAGCCAGGGGTTGGGCCACTGGGACTTTGCGTCGAGGTCCTTCTTGACGAAGTCCTTCACACGCTCGTCGCGGATGACTGTGCCCGCCTCGGTGAACGAGCGGTAGTCGTCGATGAGCTTCGCGTGAACGCCGAAGACGTCCATGGCGGAGCCGAACAGGGGGCGCTTCGCAAGCTCCAGTACCGCCGGGGCGGCGGGCTGAGACTCTGCCACCGTGACGGCCTCCTCGGTCGAGCGCAGCAGCCACTTCACGGGGTCGAGGTCCTGCCCCTGCCACACCGGGAGGGAGGCGCCCTCCGTCACGAAAGGCAGCAGGGCATCCCGTACGGCGACGGCGTCGGCCGGACGGTCGGCCGGGTCCTTGGCGAGGAGGCGGTCCACCAGACGAGCCAGGGCCTCCGGCACGTCCGCACGGACGAGCCTCACGGGCGTCGGCGCCTGGTTGCAGTGTTTGTCGCGGAAGTCGAAGGCCGTGTTGCCGACAAAAGGCGGGGTGCCCAGGAGCATCTCGTGCAGCACGCACCCGAGGGCGTACAGATCGGCGGCCTGGGTGACGAGGCCGGCATCGAACTGCTCCGGCGCCATGTAGCGGGCCGTACCGACCGTCATGCCCGTGCTGGTCAGCTTTGTTCCGTCGGGATCGTCGACGATGCGCCCGATCCCGAAGTCCAGAACCTTGACCACGCCGCCACGGGTGAGCATGACGTTGCGGGGCTTGAGGTCGCGGTGGACCACGTCGGCGGCGTGAGCGGCGGCCAGGGCGTCGGCCATCTGCGCCCCGACGGCGGCGACCCAGGAGACCGGGAGCTGCCCCTCGTCGGCGATCAGGTCGGCGAGCGTGTGGCCGTCCAGGAACTCCATGGCCAGGAACGGCAGATCATCATTGATCTCGTCAACTCCGCCGTCGATGGTGCGGGGCAGGTTGGGATGGCTCAGCCGGCGCATGATGCGTACCTCGCGGGCGAACCGCTCCACCGCGTGCGGGGCTGCCTGGGTCTGCATGAGCGCGCCCGAGCGGCGGCGGCGGATGAGCTTGAGGGCGACGATCCGCGAGGGTGAGTCCTCGGCCTCGTCCAGGTCCTCGGCGCAATGCACCACGCCCATGTTCCCGGAATCCAGGGGGCTGAGCAGACGGAACCGCCCCGCGATCGTCCCGGCGTCCTCGCTCATCCCGCTGCCTCCCCGTACTGCCCTGCGAGAGGGCCTGTGGCTTCCCCGTGTGACGGGCGCGTCCATCGTGGCAGACGGCACCCTGGAGGCAAACGTACACGCAGCACCGAACCCGCACAACTATCATTATGTTTACATCGTCAACGCATTGACCATGGTAGCGTGCTGCCATCGAGCTCTTCCGCCCTGGAAAGCGCAAGGGGCCGAGGCAGCAGCGCGTCCGGACGAGAGCGGGCGAAGGTGTGCTGCCCCGGACCGGCGAAGGTGCTGGATAGGCCGGGCAAGCAGATCATCGCAGCCGAAACGGAGACACGACATGGGCGATCTGGCCAACACGGTGGCGAAACTCGAAGAAGAGGCAGCGAACGGCCGCGAGCTGCGGAAGATCGTGGAACGGCTCGACACGGAGATGTCCTTCCGCATGGAAACGATCGAGGAGGTCGGCGGGGAGCTCCTCGAACTCCACGGATCTCTCGACGACCAGATCGCCGAGCACGACTACATGGCCGTCGAACAATCCGCCGCGTCCGTGCGAGGGCTCGTGGACGTGGAGACCGTCCTCCCCGCAATCGACACCGTGCTTCTTCTCACCGCGCTGCGCGACGACGGGGCCATGCCTGAGCTCACCCTGCCTCTCGCGTCCTTCGCCGACGATGACTCCTGGGACCACCCTCGGCTCACGCAGGGAGACCTGGACCGCGCCTTCGAGGCCGCGCTGGTCAGTGCTGATCAGCAATGGCAGAAGATCTGGGCTGATCACATCTGGGCCGACGGGGGCGAGCGGGATTCACACAGGGCGGAGCACCGGGCCGAGGCCGAGAAGGAAGCGATCAAGGACCGGGCCGCACGAGCCGGAGCCCACCTCATGGCTCTCGTCGACCACATCGGCGAGGCGCTGTGGCCCGAGGTCGTGGAGGCCGTGGAATTCGGCGACCGAGAGCGTGCCATCCGGGCACTGGCTGCCGCATCTTCCGCGGCGCGGGAGACTGAGGCCGCGTACAAGCTGTACGAGGTCAATCTGTCGATCCAGTTCGAAACGTCGCCGGAGTCGATGGGCGCCATGGGCGAGTTCCTGAGCGGCGCACAGGACTGGTTGCTGTCGCAGAAGCCCGGGTGATGGAGCTGACGGCGCTCCCGTCCTCATGCCTGTCGGGATCCAGCCGGTCGGCGGGTCGGACACCGTTCCTCCGAAGCTCGGAGGTGGCCGGATGCCGTCACTCCCAGTCAGCCTCGGTTGTCCCTGACGAAGGCCCGCATGCCAAAGTCGCTGGACAGACGCAGCAAGCACATACGCGAAACGCAAGGAGCAGCACATGCGCGATGGGGGATCGCCGTGGACACTCACCGTGCCCACAGGCGGCGACACACTCCGGCAGGAACGCCTCACCCTGGATCTCCACGAAACCCTGCACAGGGCGGACGGTCTCGTCATCGGCTTCCATGACGCCGGCGGGCCCACCGAACCGGGCCGCAAGGGGACGGGCGTGGGTGAGGTGGCTCTCTGGGCCGCCACTACCGCCGCCGTCGCCCGCCCGGCATCCCAGGTCCTGATCACCCTGATCAAGGAGTGGTGCGCCAAGGAGCGGCACCGCAAGGTCGTGGTCACCATCGGAGACGACTCCGTCGAGATCACCGGGCGTCCGGACGCCGCACAGGAGCGCATGGTCCGGGAGTTCCGGGACCGGGTCGTCGGCGACAACGGTCCCGAACCGGATGACGGCGCAGCGTGACCCGCCTCCACAAGCGCCGGGCTCTCCTGATCGGCAACGAGCACTACGACGACGGCCGCTTCTCGCCGCTGGCTTCCGTACGGGCGGACGTATGGGGACTCGCCCAGGTCCTGAAGCACCGCAACATCGGCAACTTCGTCTCCGTCCAGACCGAGTCCGATCTCACCGCCGACGACATGCGGGCGGTCATCGGGGAGTTTCTTCAGGAGCGCGACGAGGACGAACTCGCGCTCGTGTACGTCTCCGGGCACGGTGTGCGCACCGTACGCGACGGCGGCGAGTTCCACTTCGTCGCCAAGGACACCGACTCCGACCGGATGGCCGCGACCGGAGTCAGCGCCGGGTTCCTCAACGACGCGCTGGAGGAGTGCGTCGCGCCGCAGAAGATCGTGATGATCGACTGCTGCCGCAGCGGCGGATTCGCCATGGGCCTGCGCACATCGGACCGACGACCCGAGAGCTCTGTGTCCAAGTCCGGCGAGCAGCCCCCGCTGACCAGCAGGGGCGTGTACGTCCTGTCGTCCTCGCGGGCCGGGGAGGACTCTTACGCGGACGCGGGCGGCGGCGATGACGTGAAGCCGTCGGCGTTCACCGGCGAGGTCATCGAGGCGCTGCGCACGGGGAAGGTCAGCAAGGACGGCGGCAGCGCGGTAACGGCCAGTGACCTGTTCCACTACGTCAACCGGCGCATGCGTGCCCTGGACGGCGGGCGTCAGGTGCCGGTGCAGTCCACACACGGCGTCGACGACCGCATCGTCATCGCGGACAGCCCCTTCGGCCGGGCCCCATCCTCGATCCTCTGAGCTCCTGGCCCCGGGCCGCCGCCGGAGAAGCGGCACAACCGCGTGCCGCGAAATCCGCTCACGCGCAGCCCGCCTGGGCCAACCTGCTGGACTACTACCGCGAGTGCGTCCTGGCCGAGAGCGCCGAGACACCTCTGATGGACGTGAGCCATCAGGACACATCGTACGTGTGCCTGGACGGCGCGGAGAGGTTCGTCTCCGGCGAGGTCGACGACGACGGCTGCGTCGCGCTCCCCAAAGAAGCGGCACCGCTGGTGGATTCAGCGGCCGAGGAGGACGCCGAGCTCTGGGCGGGATACCCGGCCGTGGTCCTCACCGGGCCTCGCACCGGACGCCCCTGGCGGCAGCCGAAGTTCGCGCCTCTGCTGGTACGCCGGGTCGAGATCGTCCAGGACGAGGGCGAGGTGCGGCTGAAACCGTACGGCCCGGTCCAGCCGCATCCTCAGCTGGCGCACGACTGGCTGGGCGAAGACGAGGCGAACCAGCTCATCGACACGTTTCAGCCGTCCTGGCATCGAGGACAGCACGACCGTATGGCAGTGGAGGTACGGAACCTCCTCACGCAGGAGTTCGAGCTACCGTGCGTACAGGAGCTCCGTCCCGACCAGCTCGCCGACCGCATCGATGTCCGCACACCCAGCCACGGAGCCCGCAACACCGCGGTCCTGTTCGCGGCGCGCCCCCAGACAGGCTTCACGAAGAACCTCCTCAAAGACATCGCCGGCATCGCCGAGCGGACGGACCAGATCGGGAAGACCGCCCTCGGGGCCCTCGCGCCCGACACCTCGCAGCGCGCCCGGTCCCTCGCCCACACGGACCCCGAACCGGTGCGCCTCGTGACGCCGCTGCCCTGCAACGAGGCCCAGACGGCGGTTCTCCGGTCCGCCATGACCCGCCGCCTCACCGTGGCCACCGGCCCGCCCGGCACCGGCAAGAGCCAGTTGGTCGCCAATCTCGTGGCCACGGCGATCGCGGCGGGCCAGACCGTACTGGTCGCGTCCACCAACAACGATGCCGTGGACGAGGTCTGGCGCCGCTGCGACGAGCTGATGCCCGGCAGCGTCGTCCGCACCGGTTCGGCGCGGAAGAAGAACGGCAAGAGCAACGCAGAGCACGAGGCCGCCGCGCTGCACGCGCTGCGCACCGGCCCGGAGCCGTCCACCACCGTGGCCACGGCGTCCATGGCGACCGCGCTGGCCACCGACCGCCTGGCAGAAGTACGGCAGCGTCTGGCCGACATCGCGGAGACCGAGCTGCGGCTTCGCCAGGCAGGCGAAGCCCGCGCCCACCACGCGGGACAGTTCGGGATCACCGTCACCGAACTCCAGGACCTGCTCGGTGGCCCGCCCCGGCCGAGGGAGCTGGAGGACAAGGCACGCCGTCTCTCCCGCGCGCGTTTCCTCGGATCGTGGCGCCGGGCCCGTTTCCTGCGCAAGGCCGGTCTGGAAGGGTACGCCGGTGATCCCGCCGCGGGCTGCCTCGCGCTCGCCGGCTTCGCCTCGGCCGAGGCGGAATGGCGTGACGGGCGCGAGCACGCGGCCACCGTTGACGACACAGCGCTCACGCGTGCCCTCCGCGATGCGGAGAGCACCGTCCAGGACGCTTCACGCACGCTCCTCGCCACCACGGTCCAAGCCGCCGCCTGGACCGGACGCCGCCGCATCCTGGACCTGTTGACGGCTCGGGACGGCAAACGCGGCGACTGGCCTCAGTTGGGAAGGGTCCTCGGGCGCTCGGGAACCTCGATGGACGCGCCAGCAGTGGCCGGATGGGCAGTCACCAGCCTCTCCGCCCGGCGTTTCCCTCCGGACCCGGCCCTGTTCGATCTCGTCGTCGTCGACGAGGCCAGCCAGTGCGCCATCCCCCACGTCCTGCCGCTGCTGTTCCGCGCGCGACGCGCCCTGGTCATCGGCGACCCCATGCAGCTTACGCACATCACGCAGACCAGCCCGCACCGCGAGGCTCTCATCCGGCGCGGGAACGGGCTGCGGTCCGTCTGGCTGGAGAAGCACCACCTCGCCTACCGGCGCCACTCCGCCTTCCACGCGGCCGAGCAGTCCACGGGCGGCACATTGCTTCTCGACGAGCACTTCCGCTGTCATCCGCGCATCGCCGCGATCTCCAACGAACTCTTCTACGACGGTGGGCTGACCGTTCTCACCGACACCCGTGGCCGTCCCGCTCTGGCCCGCCGCCCCGCCGTCATCTGGACGGATGTGACCGGGCGGGCCGCCCACCCTCCGTTCGGTGGCTCCTGGGTCAACGAGGACGAGATCCGCAAAGTGCACGACAGCGTCCGCTATCTGCTGGAACAGCTCCCGCCCGAGGCCACAATCGGCGTTGTCACTCCCTTCACGGCGCAGGCCGAAACGCTGCGCAAGCGGCTGCGTC
The DNA here is from genome assembly GCF_053594575.1 of Streptomyces sp. NPDC001880. NCBI lineage: Bacteria > Bacillati > Actinomycetota > Actinomycetes > Kitasatosporales > Streptomycetaceae > Streptomyces > Streptomyces sp. NPDC001880. The sequence goes on along the minus strand of NZ_JBSFET010000006.1, from coordinate 46,635 downwards.
CGTACGACGAGGAGCGTCTGCGCATCGGTACGGTGCATACCTTCCAGGGCGGCGAACGCGACGTCATGGTGTTCTCCCTCGTCGCCGGCGAAGGCATGCATCCGGGCGCCGTCGAGTGGGTCAGTGGACAGCTGAACCTGTGGAACGTCGCCATCACCCGGGCACGCAGTCACCTCATCGTGGTGGGGGACAAAAAGCTCTGGCGACAGCGGGGAGGCGTGGGCGCCGCGCTGCTGGGGGCTGCGGAGCGGGACGGCGTAGCCCCGGGAGGCGGAGACGAGGACGTGCTGCTCAAAAGCCTGTACCGGACCCTCTCCCGCTCGAAGGAAGCCACCATCACGCTGGGCAAGACCGTTCACGGGCATCCTGCGGACGCCGTGGTGCGTGGCGTCGGCGGGGCAGCTCCCCAAGCCGTGCTACTCGATCGAGGAGTGGAAGAGGACGGCGACGCGGCACGCCACCTCCGGCTCATGCTGCATCGCCGGAACCTGCTGGGCGGTGGTGACGGCGGAGCCGAAGCGGCGCGTTGGCCGGCCTGGCGGCTGTACGACACCGTCGTGCAGCAGGAGTGACTTCTGTCCCTGCGAGGCCTCCCCACTCCGTACGCCCGGCTCCAGCGTGACCTGGGCAGCTGGACGCTCACGCGCAGGGGCTCGCCGGGCTGCCGGCGCAGAGCAAGGGCCGTACGGAGACCCGCGTGCAGCGCAGCCGGGGTCGCGAGCTCGCGGACTGGGAGGGGCTGCGGGGTTGGTTCAGGAACACCGACGGGCAAGGCAGCCAGGTCGACCAGCTGCGCGACGCCACCCGGCGGGCCCTTCAGTCGCTGCTGGCCAACGCCAAGCGGATGCTGCGCTCGGCCACCGGCGAAATGTCGCGGCGCCGGGACCTGTTGCGGCTGGCCCGGTGGTTCGACGAGGCCGCGCCGCAGGATGCGCACGACATCGCCGTCGCCGCCTTCGGGCTGTACGGCGCACGCCATCTGGGCATACCGCCCGCCGCCGACGAGGTGGTGCCCGCCTACACCAGCTGGTGGATGGGACCTGTGGTGGAGGTGCCGGTCGCGTTGCGCGAGAGGGGAAGCCGCGCCCAGCGAGGCCGGACGGCATCAGTGGAGGACCATTCCGCGCAGAAGGAACGGCTGCGGGTGGCGGCACGCCAACAGGCCGCGGACAGAAGCGCTGCGGCGGACAAGCTGTGCAGCGCGTCCGCCCGCTTCGACGGCATACGGCTCACTTCGGCGGCGCTCAGCCTGCTCCTGGAACTGCTGGCAACGGCGCTCGGGAACGCGCAGCTCAGGCGACGATCCGACGCGGACGGGCAGGAGGAGCGGAGCTTCGGGCTGGACGCGGCGCGGAGCGAAGACGCCGATCTGGGCGTCCGGCCCACCGCGCACCGTACGGCGGGTGCGCGCACGCTTCTCCGCTCGGCCGACGGGGATCTGCTGCTGGACGACCTGGGGCTGGTCGTCCACAGGACGGCCGGTACGGCGAATGGTGGCGCCGACGAAACCGAGCCGACCAGGAGCGAAGCACCTCCCACTCGGTCACGCGGCGCGCACCCCAACGGGGCGGAGATGAGCGTGTCATGACGCTTCCCTCCGCCCACGACGTGGCTCTGACCACCGAACGCCGCACCGCGGCAAGGCTGTTGCTCGCCCACCCGCTGGTCACGTCCGACGGCCCGCACGCCGACCTCTTTCCGCTGGTCCGCAGGCACGCCGACTGGCTGGGCGGCCGGTTCCAGCAAGTGCTCGGCTACCACCTCCTGGTCGACAGCTCCTACGCCCGGCTGTTCAAGGCCGGGCTCGGAGCCCGGTCGGGGCACCGGCTCGTACGGTCCACCGGCACACCCTTCACACCGCGCACCTACGCCTGTCTGGCTCTGGCCCTGTCGGTGCTGGTCACCGCGCCGGAGCAGTTGCTGTTGTCGCAGCTCGTCGACGACATCCGGGCCGCGGCGGCCGACGCGGACGTCGAGCTGGAGGAGACCGGACGGGCGGCCGGGAAACGGACGCTGGTCGCGGCTCTGCGGCAGCTCGACGAGTGGGGCGTCCTGATCGAGACCCACGGCCACGTGGGCGTCATCGCCCAGGAGGGCGACGGAGAAGCGCTGATCACGGTCGACCGGGAACTCGCCCACGTAATCGTGGCCGGACCGCTCGCCCAGTCGCGGAACGGTGTCGACCTGGTCCGGCGGGCGGCGGACCCGGGGCTCGGAGGGCCGCGTACCTACGTGCGCCGGATGCTTGTCGAGACCCCTGTCGTCCATCTCGACGAACTGACCGACACCGAACGCGACTGGCTCCACACGCGCCAGCGCAGGGAGGCCCAGGCGTTCCTCGAACTCTTGGGCCTGGAGACGGAGATCCGCGCCGAGGGGGTGGCCTTGGTCGACCCTGAGGAGGAGCTGACCGATCTCCACCTGCCCGGGACGGGGACCTTCGCCCAGGCCGCGTTGCTGCTGGTGGAACGACTGGTGGAGCGGCTCCGCCCGGCCGAGCCCGGACGTCCCGCGACCGGAGGTGTTCTCGTCGTCGGGGTCGCCGTTCCGGACGGTGTGGTGGATGAGCTTCTGGCCGAGCTGGTCGCCGAGTACGGGCAGCGCAGTAACTGGCAGCGCGGTTACCTCGAAGACCCCGATGCCCTGCGTGAAGCCGGGCTGGACCTGCTCTCCCGTATGCGCTTGATGGCCCCTGCCGGCCCGCTTCGATCCGAGGGTGAGGGGCTGCCGGAGGAGTACGCCGGAGAGCTGCCGGAAGGCCGCCAGGTCACCGACGTCCGTGCGGCCAGGCCCAGCGGCGGCGAGGGCTGGGTCCTGCTCGCCTCGGCAGCCCGATACGCCACCCGCGTCACCGTGCGGACAGCCGGCGAGCGGCCCGCGAGGAGAACGCCGCACAGCGACAGCACGTCTGGGCATCGCTAGCCGCGTCGCTCGCTGCCTCCCCGCTTGCCGGGCAGGAGTGGACAACACGGTGGTCGGATGTGCTGCGCCGCGCCGGTGTCCCGAAAGGCGTGACACCGGAAGCAGCAGCACGGACGCTTCAGCAAGCGGTCCAGGTACTCACCGTGCTGCTCGATCCAAAACGCACTGGCACACGGGGCCGCGGCGAGCTGGCCGCGTCGGCAACGGGTTCGACGCACGGTCTGGACGACGGCACCTGGCTCGCCCGCCTCGTCCAGCGCGGCATCGCCCTGGCCTACGGCACGGACCTTCCCGGCGACGCGGCCGGCCGGCGGGCGCTGTGGCGGCTGGTCTCGGTCACGCCGGACGAAGTCTCCAGCACCGTGCTGACGTACGGCCTCCGGCCCCTCGGCGAGGACTGGCGTGCGAGGTCACTGCGGGAGCGGGCCGATCACCGTGCTGAGACCCACCTGACATCCCGGGACCTGCTCGACGTGCGGCTTCACCTGCCCGCCGGAACCGTCGTCCACATCTGCGAGAACCCACGTTTGGTGGAGGCCGCAGCGGACGCGGGCTGTTCGCAAGCCCTGGTCTGCACCTCCGGCAGCGCCGCGACGGTGGTCCTCACCCTTCTCGACAACCTCGCCTCCGTCGGCTGCCACTTCGCTTACCACGGGGACTTCGACTGGCCGGGCATCGCTCTGGTGAACCGGATCATGCGCCGTTACGGAGCCCAGCCGTGGCGCACGGGTGCCGAAGATTACGAGCACCTGGCCACTCGCGCCAGGCCGAGGGAATCCCTCAGCTGCCGCTGGTCGGTCAATCCGTCAGCGCGGTCTGGGACGCGGGTCTCGCCCCTGCCATGGCAGCGCTCGGGGTGGCGCTCCATGAGGAGGCGACGCTTGACCTGCTGCTGGACGATCTGTGGGGTCCCCGGTAGGGGGACAAGGTGCCCTACCTGGCTCGGTCCCGCTCGCGCTGCCGATTCCTGGGAGCCATCTGGGAGCCAACCCGCTCCTCCAGCCCCTCCCAGACCACCCGAGGCCACCCGATCCCAACCCTCTGACCAGGCAAAACACCAAACTAACTGGCCCCGCCCCCGTCTCACCCTCGTTCGGGACGAAGAGGTCGTGGGTTCAAATCCCGCCACCCCGACAGTGAAGTACCAGGTCAGGGGCCTGATCTGCTTAGCGGGTCGGGCCCCTGAGTGGTTTCCCGGACCTCCTCGGGAGCCGTTTGGAAGCCGGCTTCGAGATTCGGCCGGCGCCCTCTGCACCAGCAGGCCGGCCGATTCCTTCACCTCCGCAGGCGGCGGCGCCGGAGCCGCGAACGCCGGTGGCGAAGTGGCGCAGATGACGCCCGAGGCGCTGCGCAACCTGCGGGCCTCAGCGCAGCGGCTCGGGCAGTTCTTCCCGGTGGACGATGCCCAGGCGCTGTGTCGCCCGGGTGAGCGCCACGTACAGGTCGCTGGTCCCGAACCGCCCCGGCTCCACGACCAGGACGTGGTCGAATTCGAGCCCCTTGGCCTCACGCGGGCCGAGCAGCACCACGGTACGGGTGAGGTCGGGTTCGGCACCGGCCGTGACTCCGTCGAGCGCGGATGCGATCTCCTCGTGCAGGGCGTGCGGCGCGATCACCGCGAGGCGCCCCTGCTCGGGCGTCATCTCCGCGACCGCCCTCGCCACCGTGCCCGCCAGATCCGCCCCGGCGTCCCGTGTCCACGGCGTCCGGCCGGTGGACCGTACCGACCCGGGCGGTTCGAACGAGGGGTCCTCGGCGCGTACGACGCCGGCCGCCAGCTCCATGATCTCCGCAGGCGTACGGTAGTTGACCCCCAGCCGCACGTGCTCGAAGCGGTCGCCGACGTACGGCTCCAGGATCCTTTCCCACGAGCCGACGCCCGCCTCCTCGGAGGTCTGCGCCGGATCGCCGACCAGGGTCATCGATCGCGTCGGTGACCGGCGCATCAGCAACCGCCATGCCATCGGCGACAGTTCCTGTGCCTCGTCGACGATGATGTGCCCGAACGCCCACGTCCGGTCGGCGGCGGCCCGCTCGGCCGCGCTCCGGTGGTCGGCCTCCTCGTGCCGCTCGGCCATCCGTTCGGCGTCGATGACATCGTGGGCGGCCAGGACCTCGGACTCCTCGTCCTCGAACTCGTACGTCCGCGAGCCCCGGGACAGGTCCAGGACACCCTGCGCATAGGCGACCCGCCGTAGTCGCTCGGCCTCGGCGGCGGCGCGCTCGGCGCTGTCGTCCGAGCCGAGCAGTTCGGCCGCCTCGTCGAGGAGCGGCACGTCGGCCGGGGTCCACTCCCGGTCTCCGGGACCGCGTCGGATGGCCTCGGCGTCCTCCTCCGGCAGGTACACCGGCTCGGCCAGATAGTCGGCGAGGAAGTCCTCGGGGGTGAGCACCGGCCACAGCCCACCGACGGCGGCGTGCACCTCCTCGCTCGCGGCGACCCCCTTGCCGAGCTGGGCGATGTCGTCCGGGCCGAGGAAGTTGGGGCCGCCGTACGGATCCGCGCCGATGCGTTCGGTGAGCTGAGCGGTGAGGGCGTCGATGACGTGGAACGCGAAGTACGGACGGGCCAGGTTGTGCGGCAGACGGGTCTCGCGAGCGGCCTGCCGCGCCTCGTAGGCGGTCTCCCGGTCCAGGACGAGGTCCCCGTCGTCGTGCGGGATGACCAACGGGGCGCCGGGCTCGGGCAGCCCCTGCCGGTCGCGTACGGCGAGGGCGAGTGCCTCGGCCATTCCCGCGCCGCCCTTGACGGCTGCCGCGCGGGGGGTGTCGGTGCCGCGGGCGTGGACACCGGGGAAGAGCTCGGCCTGCGTGGCGAGCATGACCCCGGTCTCGCCGAGGGCGGGCAGCACCTCGCCGATGTAGCGGAGGAAGGCCGGATTCGGGCCCACGACCAGGACCGCGCGCTTGGCCAGCAGCTCACGGTGCTCGTACAGCAGGAAGGCCGCGCGGTGCAGGGCGACCGCCGTCTTGCCCGTGCCGGGGCCGCCCTCGACGACGAGGACGCCGCGGTGCGGGGCGCGGATGATGCGGTCCTGCTCCGCCTGGATGGTCCGCACGATGTCGCCCATGCGGCCGGTGCGGGCGGCGCCGAGCGCGGCAAGCAGCACGGCATCGCCGCTCGGGTCCTCGAAGCCGCTGCGTTCACGGTCCCCGAGATCGAGGATCTCGTCGTGCAGTTCGGTGACCGTGCGGCCATCGGTGGTGATGTGCCTGCGCCTGCGCAGCCCCATGGGCGTATGTCCGGTAGCGAGATAGAAGGGCCGGGCGACCGGTGCCCGCCAGTCGATCAGAAGGGGCGTGTGTTCCGTGTCGTCCTCGCGAATTCCGATGCGGCCGATATGGTGCGCCGCACCGTCATTGAGATCGATTCGGCCGAAGCACAGTGAGCCGTCCACCGCGTTCAGGGCTGCCAGCAGACCGGAACGTTCGGCAACGAGCACATCGCGTTCGAGGCGGGCCTGCAGCCCGTTCCCCACTGGGGTCAGCGCGTCCTCGACGTGCTGCGCGGTGACCCCGCGCAGCGTGTCGACGCGGCCGTAGAGCCGGTCGATGAATTGCTGCTCCTTCTGCAATTCGACGTTTTCGCGAGTTGACAAAATCACTCCCTGCCGGATATGGTGATTCTTGTTGGCCCCCATTGAGGGGCCTTTTTCATGACACACAGAACCACACAATATACGCCGGGAAATCCCCGTTCCGCAATTGCGGAACGGGGATTTCCTGTGCTTATGGCGCGGCCCGCGGGCACCATGAGGCCCGGACACCGAGGGTCGTACGCTCCACGGCGAGACAGGCCGGCTCATCCGCTCGATGCCCGCCACGGCCGTCCACAGCGGCAAGGAGTGCGGCGAGGTACCGCTCGACACCGATCCGGCCTCCGCCTCCCTCGAACTCCACTGCCCGACCGAAGGCCTGGCCCTGGAACTCGGCTCCGCCCCAGACGCCGACGCCTCCGCCGCCGTTCTCGGCCTTGTCGCGGCGCGCGTCCGGGCCGCCATTCCCGGCCGGTGCCGCCAGTACGAGTGATCTGCTGCCGGATCCGGACCCGGGGGAGTCGCACCAGGCACTCACCACCCGGAATGCACCTTTCGCACCTACATGCGAGTCTGGTGATGGCCCATCGTCCGAGATCCGCAACAGGAGGCACGATCGTGGGCAAGAAGCAGAGTCGGCAGAACCGCGGTGCCCGCACCGGCGGCCACGAACGCAGCGCTGCTCCGGAAGCGAAGGAGCAGACGCGGCCAACGGCTGCCCCGGACACGGTGCGCGCGATCTCAGAACAGGTCTCCCACCGGAAGCAGCGGAGGTTCGGCCACAACTGATCCTCTTAGAACCACGACAACCGCCCTCTGCGGCGGCATCCCCCTTGGGGACAGCCGCCGCAGAGGGCGGTTTTTTTGTGTTGCGGACACCCGCTGAGGGGGCGCCAGGGGGCGGGCGGGGTGCCGAGCCGATCCGTCCACCGGATCCCGTAGCTCCGCATACCCGTTGAGCGGACGCGCGCCGCCGTGCCGAACTCCCGCCGACAGAGCGCCCATTCGGGGCGCTCCCGGAGGTATGTCTACGCGCGGAACCACAACGCCCGAACGATCATTCGGGCATATCAGACCAGTTCTTCCGCAGCTATTACCGGCCGGTACCCGTAGCTGCTAGAAACGTGGCGCTCAATCAACCCCCCACCCACCCCCCACACTTCGGAGGGCTGACAGCCATGTCAGTACGGAGATTCTGGGCGTCCGCATCCACTCTGGTCCTCGCCGCCGTGGCCGCGCTGGGCGTTGCCCAGCCGGCCTCGGCGAACTCCTCGGCCGCCGCCGGTGGGTACGTCGCCCTCGGCGACTCGTACTCCTCCGGCGTCGGTGCGGGGAGCTACCTGTCCGACAGCGGCGAGTGCCGCCGGAGCACCAAGGCCTACCCCTACCTCTGGGCGGCCTCGAACTCGCCTTCTTCCTTTGCCTTCGTGGCCTGTTCCGGTGCCACGACCAGTTCGGTGGCCGGCACCCAGTTGGGGGCGTTGAACTCGTCCACCGGCCTGGTCAGCGTCACCGCGGGCGGCAACGACGTCGGGTTCGCCGATGTCATGCAGGACTGCGTGCTGTCCGGCGAGGCCACCTGCCTCAGCAGCGTCGGCTCGGCCGTCTCACAGATCCAGAACTCGCTCCCGGCCGGACTGAGTTCGCTCTACGGAGCCATCCGGTCGCGGGCCCCGCAGGCCCATGTCGTGGTGCTGGGCTACCCCCGCTTCTACCAGCTGAGCGGCAGCTGCATCGCCGGGCTCTCGGAGAAGGAGCGGTCGGCCATCAACAATGCGTCCGACGTGCTGAACGGAGTCATCGCCAAGCAGGCGGCCGACGCCGGATTCACGTTCTCCAGCGTGGTCGACGAGTTCACCGGGCACGAGCTGTGCTCCGGCAGCGCGTGGCTCCACAGCGTGTCGTTGCCGATCTACAACTCGTACCACCCCAAGGCCGCCGGTCAGTCCGGTGGATACCTTCCGGCCCTCCGCTCGGCCGCGTAGGACGCGGACGACGGAGGTGCAGCGGTGCGGCGGGCCGCCGGGGGTCTCCCGGAGGCCCGCCGCACCGCTGTCACGATTGGGGGCGGTTGCTGTGGCGCCCAGGTGGTGCAGCATCAGAGATCCGGGAACGGGTCCTCGCGGTGCGGGCGGGCGTCGGGCAGCGGGTCGGCGTCTGCTCGGGAGGGAAGCCGGCCGTCGGGCGTCAGTACCGCTCGGCGAGATGCCCCCGCCCCGCCGGGGGTTCGTACGGCTCCGGCCAGAAGTCGGTGATCCCGCTGATCCGCCCCGTCGCGTCGAACACGAAGAAATGAACGGCGGGCAGCTCCTCGGCGCCGACCGTGAAGCGTGTACGAATGGCTGCCTGCCGCCCCTGGCCGTCGGCCACCACCCGCTCGACGCGGACGCGCCAGTCCCCCGGGTGCTCCCGGTTGAACCGCAGATACCGCTCCTTGCCGCGAATGCGCTCGCGGGTCTGCGGCAGGTCGTACAACACCTCGTCGGCCAGCGTCGCGGCGAAGGCGTCCCAGTCGCGGGCGTCGGCCGCGCTCCAGTACGTCTCCACCACGGCGCGCAGATCGCCAGTCGTCGTCATGGTCGGAGTCTGGCCTCCGCCACTGACAGTCGGCCCTTGTTCAGGAATCGGCCGCCCGCGACGCCTTGATGGAGTACATCAGCGGGATGCGCGGCCGGTCGGTGGGGAAGCGGTAGGAACCGTCGCCCTGTCGTTCCAGATCCGAGAAACGGGCGAAGAGCGAGATGTCGTGCTCGTGCAGGAACTCGATCCGCAGCCCGGCGGCGGCGAGCGCCGACACCACCTCGCCGATCGGGTGCTGCCATTCGACGCTGCGGTTGTGGACGGTGGGCGCGTCGAAGTCCGCGTACGTGCCGGGCGTCTCGTCCACCCAGGCGTCGCGGCTGAAGTAGTCGTGCTCGACCTTCGTCCCGGTGGAGTCGTCGAGGCAGTCCGTTATCGGGTGGAACTCCGCGAGGTAGAGGAAGCCGCCGGGCGCCACGAGCGATGCGGCGGTCTCGGCCCAGCGGCGGGTGTCGGGCAGCCAGTTCAGCGCGCCGATGCCGGTGTAGACGATGTCGTACGACGAGTCGGGGACGGCCTCCGCGGCGTCGTGGACATCGGCCGCGACGAACACTGCCCGGTCCTGGCCGAACCCGAGCTCGCGGGCCAGTGCGCGCGCGGTCTCGACGGCCGGCTCGGAGAAGTCCAGACCGACGACCTGTGCGGCGCCGTGCCGGGCCCAGGAGAGGGTGTCGACCCCGATGTGACACTGCAGATGCAGCAACGACTTCCCCGTCACGTCCCCGACCTCGGCGAGCTCGAAGTCGCGCAGGGCGTCCTTGCCGGCGCGGAAGGAGTCGAGGTCGTAGAAGTCGCTCATGGTGTGGATGGGGACCCGCTCGTCCCAGTGCGCGCGGTTCGCCTCGTGCCAGTCGGCAGGTGTCGGTGCATGCATGTCGGGAGGTTATCCACAGGCTGAGGACGAAGCGAACGAATTGTCGGCGTTCCGACGCAGAATGGAGGGCATGACTGAGATCACTGGCTCGACGCCTGCCCCTTCCGACCAGGCCCCCGCCTACGTGCCGGCGTGGGAGCAGCGCTTCCGGGCGCCGCGGGTGTCGTTGCCCGACTGGGCGGAGGACGCACCCGAACGCGCTCTGTTCGTCTCCAACGCGACGGGGACGCACGAGCTGTACACCTGGGACCGTGCCACCGGAGAGCAGCGCCAGGTGACCGACCGGCCGAACGGCACGACGGACGGGGCGCTGACACCCGACGGGGAGTCGGTCTGGTGGTTCAGCGACACCGATGGCGACGAGTTCGGGGTGTGGATGCGCCGGCCGTTCCACGCCGGCAGGGCCGGGGAGCCGGACACACCGGTGGACGAACCGGCGACGCCCGGACTCGGCCCCGCGTACCCGGCCGGGCTCGCGATCGGGCGGGACGGCACGGCGGTGGTCGGCCGCTCCACCGACGAGGACGGGACGACGATCCATGTCGTACGGCCCGGAGCGGAGCCCGTGGAGATCTACCGCCACCGCGAGTCGGCCGGCGTCGGCGACCTCAGCCATGACGGGACGCTGATCGCCCTGGAGCACACCGAGCACGGAGACGCGATGCACTCCGCGCTGCGCGTGGTGCGCCCGGACGGGACGACGGTCGCCGAGCTGGACGACACCGAGGGCGGTACGAAGGAGCTGGGCCTGTCCGTGCTGGGCTTCGCCCCCGTCGCCGGGGACACGAGGCTCCTGGTCGGGCACCAGCGGCGGGGCCGCTGGGAGCCGATGATCTGGGATCCGACGACGGGCGAGGAGACGGACCTCGCGATCGATCTGCCCGGCGATGTGGTCGCCGAGTGGTATCCGGATGCCTCCGCGCTGCTGGTCGTGCACGCCTTCGAGGCCCGCAGCGACCTGTGGCGGTGCGAGCCGGAGGCGGGCTGCGCCCCCGTCCGGGTGGAGACCCCCGCGGGTTCGGTGTCGGATGCCACAGCCCGGCCGGACGGCACGGTGGAGTACCTGTGGTCCTCGGCCGCGCAGCCGCCCGTCATCCGGTCCACCTCGGGTGCGGTGGTGCTCGATCCGCCCGGCGCGAAGGCCCCGGCGTCCGTGCCGGTGGAGGACGTGTGGGTGGACGGGCCCGGCGGCCGTGTCCATGCGCTCGTGCAGCGGCCCGCCGCCCCTGCCGAGGGCCCGTTCCCCACGATCTTCGAGATCCACGGCGGCCCGACCTGGCACGACAGCGACACCTTCGCCTCCGGCCCTGCCGCCTGGGTGGACCACGGCTACGCGGTCGTCCGGGTCAACTATCGCGGCTCCACCGGATACGGCCGCGCCTGGACGGACGCGCTCAAGCACCGGGTCGGCCTGATCGAGCTGGAGGACATCGCCGCGGTGCGGGAGTGGGCGGTGAAGTCCGGCCTCGCGGACCCGGAGCGGCTGGTGCTGGCCGGCGGCTCCTGGGGCGGCTATCTGACCCTGCTCGGCCTCGGTACGCAGCCGGACGACTGGGCCCTCGGCCTGGCGGCGGTCCCGGTCGCCGACTACGCCACGGCGTACCACGACGAGATGGAGGACCTGAAGGCGATGGACCGCACGCTGCTGGGCGGCACGCCGGAGGAGGTTCCCGAGCGCTTCGAGGCGTCGTCCCCGCTGACGTACGTCGACGCGGTCCGGGCGCCGGTCTACATCTCGGCGGGCGTCAACGATCCGCGCTGCCCGATCCGCCAAGTGGAGAACTACGTCGACCGGCTGAAGAAGCGGGACGCGGTGCACGAGGTGTACCGGTACGACGCGGGACACGGTTCGCTCGTCGTGGAGGAACGGATCAAGCAGGTCCGACTGGAGCTGGACTTCGCCCGGCGCCACCTGCCCCCTCAGCCGGACCCGAGCGGAGCGTAGCGGACGGGCGGACGGGGCGTGTGTCCCCTGCCGCACAAGGCCGGGGACACGGCTCTCGGTCGGTACCCCGCTCCGGGCGACCGGAGCGGGGACCGTACCGTGGAGGGGTGTACCGGTTCCTGCTGACCCCGCGATGGTGGGGGATCAACCTCTTCGTCGTGCTGGCCATCCCGTTCTGCGTGTTCATGGGCACCTGGCAGCTCGGCCGCTTCGAGGACCGCGTGCAGACGCACGAGGCCGCCGAGAAGCAGCCCGCCCCGGGCTCCAGGCCCGCCAAGCCGATCGACGAGCTGCTGCCCGTCGACACGGTGACCTCCGGCCGCCCCGCCACCGCCACCGGTCGGTACGCCGACCAGTTCCTGGTGCCCGGACGAAAGTTGGACGACAAGAGCGGCTTCTACGTCCTGAACATGCTCCGTACGGACAGCGGCAAGGCACTGCCGGTGGTGCGTGGCTGGCTGCCCGGCGAGCCCGGCAGCACCGCCGTGCCCCCCGCGCCGACCGGTGAGGTCACGGTGACCGGCGACCTCCAGGCGTCCGAGAACGCCGGCACCGCGGGCGTCGACACGGCAGGCGGGCTCCCCGACGGCCAGCTCGGCATGATCAGCGCCGCGTCCCTGGTCAACCTCGTCCCGTACGACGTCTACGACGCATGGGTGACGCTCCAGGACACGGGCGCCGAAACCGGCGGGGACAAGGCGGCCGACGCGCTGCGTCCTGTCCCGGCCACCCAGGCGCAGGGCACCGGGCTCGATCTGAAGGCCTTCCAGAACCTCGGCTACACCGGCGAGTGGTTCGTCTTCGCCGGGTTCGTGCTCTTCATGTGGTTCCGGCTGGTCCGCCGTGAGGCCGAAGCGGCACGCGATCTGCAACTGGGCCTCGTCGCGGAGGCGGAAGAGGAAGCAACGCCGGAAGCGGAGGCCAAGTCCGGGCCGGAAGCCGAGTCCGGGCCGGAGTCCGGCAAGGACGCCGTGGGCACCGGAGCAGTCTGAGACACACGCAGACGCAGAGACATACGCAGGCACCGGCGCAGGCAGAGACACACGCGAGGGGCCCGCTGATCGATTGTCGATCGGCGGGCCCCTCGCCCTTCATGCGTCGTACGGCTTCATACGTCGTACCGCCTCACGTCGCGGGAGCGAGCACCCCGGTCCGGTAGATCGTGCCCGAGCAGGCGTTGGCGATCTTCGCCTCCGCGACCGGTGCCCCGGCCTCCGGCGTGTGCGTCACGGCGACGCTGCCGTCCTGCGTCCCGCCGCCGTCCTCGCTGCCGAACTGCGTGTCCACCGCCGTCGTCCCGTCACCGCTTCCCGAACCGGGGCCGGCAGTCGTGCCACCGCTCGCACCGCCCGCGTCGTCGGTCGGTGTCGGGCTCGGTGAGCCTCCGACGGTCGGGCAGGTGTCCTTCGGCACCCAGGCGAACTTCACCTCGTACGCCATCGACGGCTTCAGCAGCACCGTCCCCTGTTCCTGCGAAGGGTCGGGCAGCCCGACCGCCGCGTCACCCGCAGTGTGCTGGACAACCGTGATCCTGGCCGGGTCGGCCGCGCCCATCGCCTGGAAGCCCACGCTTCCGCCACCGCTCAGCGAGCAGACCGTGCTGGAGACATTGGCGATCCGGAAGGTTCCGTACACCGTGCCATCGGCACCGGCCGCACCGGTCTCGGCCGAGGCGACACCGAGCTGCTGCGGCTCGCAGGTCGGCATGGAGACCATCGCGGGGCCGCTCGGATCGGCGCCCCCTCCCGACAGGTGTCCGTCCCCGTCCTGGCCACGGCTGTCGGAGGGGCTGCTTGTGCTCGTGGGCCGGTTCCGGTCGCCATCGGCCTGCCCGTCGGCGTCGCCGCCGCTGTTCTTGCCGCCGGACTGCGAGCCGGTGTCCGTGCCGTTGCCACCCTGCGCCTGCTCGCCGTGGCCGGCCATCTCGGGGTTGGCGGTGCTCGAACCCTCGGAGTTCGCGACATGGACGAAGGCGGGCACCGCGGTGCCGATGAGCAGCGCCGCGGCCGCCAGACCGACGACGGCCTGCCGCCGCTTGGCGCGCCGGAGGGGAACCGCGCGCTGCAGACGGTCGAGCGTGCCGTCGCTGGGCTCGATGTGCTGGACGGCTCCGCGCAGCATGCGGCGCAGCGCGACCTCGTCGAGGTCCGCACCGCCACCGGCTCCCGGTCCGCCGTGCGGGCCCGCATCCGGGCCCGAGCGCGGACCCGAGCCGAAGAGACTGCTCAGACTGCCGAGCGCGGCGGTCTCGGCCGCCCCGGCAGATTCAGCAGTCCCATCAGCCCCGTCGACCCCAGCAGCCCTGGTGCCGGCGGCCTCCGCGTCCGCGTCCCCGCTCGTCCGCGAGGCGTTCTCCGGCCCGTGGTTCACAATTCCGTTTCCAGTCCGGTCAATCCGACGCTCACGCCGATGCTCACGTTCGGAGCCGTGCCCACGTTCTTCGGAGCCGTGCTCGCGTTCATCGAAGCCGTGCCCGCGTTCGCCAGGACCCTGCCCGCGTTCATCGGGACCCTGCCCGCGTTCATCGGGGCCGTTCTCGTACTCGCGGTCGCGCCGGCTCATCCCTGGGCCTCCATCACGACGCGCAGCGCCGCGATCCCGCGGGAGCCGTAGGCCTTGACCGAGCCCAGGGATATCCCCAGCGTCTCGGCCACCTGGACCTCGGTCATGTCCGCGAAGTAGCGCAGCACCAGCACCTCCCGCTGGCGCCGTTGCAGCCCCCGCATCGCCTTGATCAGCGCGTCCCGTTCCAGCTGGTCGTACGCACCCTCCTCCGCGCTCGCCATGTCCGGCATGGGTTTGGAGAGCAGCTTCAGCCCGAGGATGCGGCGGCGCAACGCGGAACGCGAGAGGTTGACGACGGTCTGGCGCAGATACGCGAGTGTCTTCTCCGGGTCCCGTACGCGGTTGCGGGCCGAGTGGACCCGGATGAACGCCTCCTGCACCACGTCCTCACAGGAGGCCGTGTCGTCCAGGAGGAGAGCCGCGAGACCGAGCAGCGAACGGTAGTGGGCCCGATAGGTCTCGGTGAGATGGTCGACGGTGGTTCCGGCAGCCACGCTCTCCTCAGCGCCCTCGCGCTGCGAGGGCAGCCGTGCGGGACGTGCAGCGGGCATGGGCGCAATCACCGGCATACCGCCGGGTGCGCGGGGCCGTCGGAGCGGACGCACCGAAGCGCCGCGCAAGGGGCCCACCACTGTGATTTCGAGAACCTCTGCCACGCCAGTTGGACACGTTTCCCCCCGTCAGGGTTGTACGCGCGCGGCACCACGTTCGGCGCTGTGCGACATGCCCTCATACGTACCTGCTCTTCCCCGAATACCCCGAATGTGCGCCCCGCCGCGCCAGAGGTGACGGCTAAGACGCGCACTCCCGGGCCAGTGGTTGCAGCAGGCCGAAAGTCATCGTCGGCTACCCGACACCCCAGCTCAAGAGGTTGAGACGTTCAACTTGCTCACAGAGTATTCACAGACAGTACAAAACAGGTTCGATCAGGACCGGGGGAATTCCGCGGCCACCGACTCGGCGATCTGCGCCACGTTCAACGCCGCCCCCTTGCGGAGGTTGTCGCCGCATACGAACAGCTCCAGACCCCGCGGATCGTCCAGTGACCTGCGCACCCGCCCGACCCAGGTCGGATCGGTGCCGACGACGTCGGACGGTGTCGGGAAGTCCCCCGCCGCCGGGTTGTCGTACAGCACCACACCCGGTGCCGTCGCCAGAATCTCATGAGCCCGGTCGACCGCGATCTCGTTCTCGAACCGGGCGTGCACGGACATCGAGTGCGTCGCGACGACGGGCACGTACACACATGTCGCCGCGACCCGCAGGCCCGGCAGGTCCAGGACCTTGCGGCACTCCTCGCGGATCGCCAGCTCCTCCGACGACCAGCCGTCCCCGGCCTCGGTCCCGGCCCAGGGCACCACATTGAGGGCGACCGGAGCCGCGAACGGGCTGCCTTCCGTGTCCCCCAGGGCCCTGCGCACGTCCCCCGGCTTCGTGCCCAGCTCCGTACCGGCGACCATCGACAGCTGTTCGCGCAGCACCGCGACGCCGTCCCGGCCGGCCCCGCTCACCGCCTGGTACGAGGAGACGACCAGTTCCCGTACGCCGTATTCGGCGTGCAGCGCACCGACCGCGACGATCAGCGCGAGCGTCGTGCAGCTCGGGCTCGCGACGATGCCGCGTGGCCTGATCCGTACGGCATGCGGATTGATCTCGGGCACGACCAGCGGAACGTCCGCGTCCAGCCGGAACGCGGCGGAGTCGTCGATGACGACGGTGCCCTTGGCGGCGGCGATCGGCGCCCACTGCGCGGAGACCTCGTCGGGCACCAGGAACAGCGCCACGTCCACGTCGTCGAAGACGTCCTCGGTGAGTTCGAGTACCTCGCTCTCCTCGCCGCGCACGACCAGCTTGCGGCCGGCCGAGCGCGGTGAGGCGATCAGCTTCACCTCGCCCCAGACATCCGCGTGCTGCGAAAGGATCTGGAGCATGACACCGCCGATCGCCCCGGTCGCTCCGACGACCGCGAGCGACGGACGGCGCGCGGTCATCGGCCGGTGCCCCCGTAGACGACGGCCTCGTCGGAGTCGCTGTCCAGGCCGAAGGCGGTGTGCACGGCGCGCACGGCCTCGATGACGTCGTCGGCGCGGGTGACCACCGAGATGCGGATCTCGGACGTCGAGATCAGCTCGATGTTCACACCGGCGTCCGACAGCGCCTCGAAGAAGGCCGCCGTGACCCCCGGGTTGGTCTTCATGCCGGCGCCGACCAGGGAGATCTTCGCGATCTGGTCGTCATAGCGCAGCGACTCGAAGCCGATGGTGCCGCGGTTGCGCTCCAGGGCGTCGATGGCCTTGCGGCCCTCGGCCTTCGGCAGCGTGAACGAGATGTCGGTCAGGCCGGTCGACGCGGCGGAGACGTTCTGCACCACCATGTCGATGTTGATCTCCGCGTTCGCGATGGTGCGGAAGATCGCGGCGGCCTCGCCCGGCTTGTCGGGCACTCCGACGACGGTGATCTTGGCCTCGGAGACGTCATGGGCGACTCCGGAGATGATCGCGTGCTCCACCTTCTGGTCCCCTTGCGGCTCGTTGCTGACCCAGGTTCCGCGCAGTCCGGAGAAGGACGAGCGGACATGGATCGGGATGTTGTAACGGCGTGCGTACTCCACGCACCGGTGCAGCAGCACCTTGGAACCGGACGCGGCCAGCTCCAGCATGTCCTCGAAGGAGATCCAGTCGATCTTCCGGGCCTTCGTCACGACCCGCGGGTCGGCGGTGAAGACGCCGTCGACATCGGTGTAGATCTCGCAGACCTCGGCGTCCAGCGCGGCCGCGAGCGCGACGGCGGTGGTGTCGGACCCGCCACGGCCGAGGGTGGTGATGTCCTTCTTGTCCTGGGACACACCCTGGAACCCCGCGACGATCGCGATGTTCCCCTCGTCCAGCGCCGTACGGATACGGCCCGGCGTCACATCGATGATGCGCGCTTTGTTGTGGACCGAGTCGGTGATGACGCCCGCCTGGCTGCCGGTGAAGGACTGGGCCTCGTGGCCCAGGTTTTTGATCGCCATCGCCAGCAGGGCCATGGAGATCCGCTCTCCGGCTGTCAGCAGCATGTCGAACTCACGCCCGGCAGGGATCGGGGATACCTGCTCGGCGAGATCGATCAACTCGTCCGTCGTGTCGCCCATCGCTGACACCACGACAACCACCTGGTTGCCGTTCTTCTTGGCATCGACGATTCGCTTGGCGACGCGCTTGATGCCCTCGGCATCGGCTACGGAGGAGCCTCCGTACTTCTGCACGACAAGGCCCACGTGCGCTCCTCGCTCAGTCCATTACTGCGGTCGACTCAGTTTAACGAGCAGTCCGAAAACGCCCCGCTGATACCACATGGTGAGATATCCCGCTCAGCACGTGATCATCGGCGTGTGCCGGACTGCCCGTACACGTCCTGCCCGCCGCGCAGCCCCGCACGCCCGTATGTGGTCCAGCGCACACGCCCGGCCATCCGGGTCCACGATTCGGCGGCCCTTCTCCTCCAGCGTGGACCGGAACCCAGCCGTCCGCTCTTCGGAGGCCCTGCCATGCGCAAGCCGCTGCGCGCACTGCCCCTGCTACTCGCCCTGGCCGCACTCCCCCTGGCGGCAGCCCCCGCCCACGCGGACGGCACCTGCTCCGCCACCCGCGCCGATGCCCCGATCCACGCGGGCGCGAACCCCTGGACCGACATCGTCGGCCACCCGGACCCGGGCACTCCGGTGAACGCCTCCCGCCAGGGCCGCGGACGAACTGTGGCGGGTGTCCCGCACGGACAACGGCGCACCCCTGGGTTATATGCGCAACGGCGACGGGGGGTGAGAGCGGGGGCACGCCGGGCGCTGTCCCTTCCCGCCGCGCCCCCTCACCTCACCCGGCGCCGGCTACCACAGAGCGCTGATCTCGCTGTCGGTCAGCGCGCCGGAGAAGGCCCGGACCTGGTCCACGGCCCCGTGCAGGTACTCGCCCCACCCGTCGGCCGTACGTCCCCGGCCCACCTGAAGGCCGCCGCCGCCGGTCCAGCCGCCACGGAACTCGGAGGTGCCCGCGGTCTCGGCGTAGCCGTCCACGAAGAGCGTGATCCGGTCCGCCGCGATGTCGTGGACGACGGCGATCCGGTGCCCCGCTCCCTGGCCACCGTCCGGCTCCGTGTACCGGGCGACCACCGTCTCGGCCGCTCCCGGGCCGTCCGCGTGGGACATCACCAGTTCCCAGCTGGAGGTGGACGGCTCGTAGCGCACCTTGAAGGCGTCGCCGTGCGCCCCTCCCTGGGAGAGGACGGTCATCGGGTGGTCCGGCTCCTGGTCGGCCAGCCGCACCATCGCGCTCACCGTGTAGCTGTCACCGGTGTCGACGACCGGCTTCTCCGTGGCCGCGTAGCCCGAGACACCGTCCAGGTTCAGATGGCCCTCGTCCGCGAGGGGCCAGTCCCCGGGGTTGCAGTCGGGGTCCAGCGGATCGCACGTCTCGTCCATCCGGAAGATCGAGGCGCCCGGGCCGAGCTTCAGCGGTTGCCCGCCGTCCGACTCGGCGCTGATGCCACCAGGAGCAGTCTCCAGCGCCCAATGGCCGAGCAGCTGTGCCTTACGGGTGCCGAGTCCCGCGACTTCGTCCGGCACCGCCACACGGTCGTAGACCCGGACGTCGCCGACCTCGCCCCGCCAGCGGTCCCGGTAGCCGGCTGCGCCCTGTGCCCGGCCGATCTGGAAGCTCCCGTCGCCCGCCGCCGGGGTCACGGTCCGCTCTTCGCCCACCGCCCTGCCGTTGACGTACAGCCGGGCCTTGCCCGTCCGGGCGTCGTACCGTCCGAGCACATGCGCCCACTCACCCGTCTCGGGCACGCCCCCGGTCAGCGGCATGCCGCCGACGGCGAACGACCAGACCGGCTTGCCGTCGTCCTGCCGGAGGCCCAGCGTGAACGCGGGCCCCTGGCCGGTGTCCTGGCTGACGACGGTCCGGGTGCCGTCCACCGCGGCGGGCCGCACCCAGGCCCCCACCGAGAAGGTCCCGCCCGTCGCGACGACCGGGGCGTCCGGCGTCAGGAAACCGTGCCCCGTCCCGTCCAGGCTCACCGAGGAGGTCACGTCCGTGCCGGACGGAGCGGCCCCTCCGAACGCGGCTCCCGCTCCGGCACGGGCCACTGGACCGGCCTCGGCGGCGGCCGTGTGCGAGCCCGCCGCGTCCGCCAGCTTCCAGCGCGCGGCCGGCGCCCTCCCGGAGGCCACCCGGAACTGGTAGTTCGTGGGCGTGCTGCCGTTGCCCGCACGGTCGAACGCCTGGACCTCCAGACCGTGGAGCCCAGGCGACTCCGGAAGGTAATCGATATCCGCCGCACGGTCCGGGCCCGACGCCTGGATGGTCAGCTGTCGGCCGCCCAGAAAGTTGTACCGGTAGAACTCGACATCCTCGGACGGCGAAGTGACGTGGAAGGTCCCGTGAACACCGACGCCGTCCGTCCAGGCGTCGCCGTCCGGATAGTCGGCCGACGACACCACCGGGGCCTCGGGAGCCTCGGGGTCGTACACGAACTCGCAGGCCGCGCCCGTTCCTTCGGAACTCCAGGGCGAAACCGTCCCACCGCTGAGGGCGCGCACGTGCCACGAGACCACGGTGTCGGCCGGGATCCCCTCGGGCAGCTGCCAGGAGAACACCGACCCTTGGGGCTTGGCAGTCGTGGTCGCCTGCCGGCGCTCGGTGCCGCCGCCGGCCGCCCACCACGCCTCGAACTCGGCCGCGACCGGAGGCGCGTCCGGCTGCCCGCCGTTCACCGGGTCCGACAGCACGGCGCGCAGCGACGGCATGGTGCGGGCGTACGCTCTGGCCTCCCCGTCCCCGCACGCCCGGCCGCCGGTCTCCAGCTCCGAGGACCACGACCGGTCCGGCACCGGGTCGGCGACCGCGACCGCCATCCCCTGCGTTGTCAGCGCCACCCCTGCGACCAGTGACAAGGCCCCCAGCCGTGCCGATCTTCGACGGCCCGCCCCAACATTTTCACGCATACACCCCTCCCTCGTCACGATCTGTGAGCACGACAGATCATCGGGAGGCTAGCAACACGCGCCGACAACAGCACGGGGTTTCGAACGAACGACGGGACAGGCCCCGCTACTGCACCGGCCGCAGCCCCAGCGGTCCTGCGATCTCCTCGGCCATGACGCGACCGGCCTCCTCGGCGAGGTCGTCGTCGATGGTTTCCGAGTCGGTGTCCAGGCCGTCCAGCTCCTGGAGGGGCTGGTTGAGGCGGATGTGGGCGATCAGGGACTGGAGGGCGCGCAGGGCGGCGGAGGCGGTGGAGCCCCAGTTGGAGAAGTAGGAGAACTGCCACCACCACAGGGCCTCGGTGGCGCGGCCCTCCTGGTAGTGGGCCAGGCCGTGGCGCAGGTCGGTGACCAGGTCGGCCAGGTCGTCCGAGATCCGGGCCGGGACCGGGGCCTTGCGGGGCTCGTACGGGTCGAAGACCTCGGAGTAGACGTCGATCGGCTCCAGCAGGGCGGCAAAGCGCTCGCGCAGCCCGTCGGCGTCCGGCTCCGCGCCGAGGTCCGGCTCGTAGCGCTCGTCGGGGACGATGTCCTCGTACGCGCCGAGCCGGCCGCCGGCCAGCAGGAGCTGGGAGACCTGGAGCAGCAGGACGGGGACGGCTTCCTCGGGCTCCTCGACCTTGGACACCTCGGTGACCGCGACGATGAACGTCTTGATCTGGTCGGCGATCTGGACGGCGAAGTCGTCCGGGTCCTGCGTGACGGAGTTCAGCGTGGCGTCAGACATCGAGGGGACCTCCCGTGGGCACGGTCGCGAACGGTGAGTAGAACATATCGTCGCTGAACGTAAAGCCGCCGTGAGTCGCGAGAACGGTCATGGAACCGGTCGCGGAACCGGTCACCGGAGGAACGTCGGAAAACGTAAGGGCGTCAGACATCGAGCAGGCGCCTCCCCTCGAAGGCACGGCCCAGGGTGACCTCGTCCGCGTACTCCAGGTCGCCGCCCACCGGAAGACCGCTGGCCAGCCTGGTGACCCGCAGCCCCATCGGCTTGACCATCCGCGCCAGGTACGTCGCCGTGGCCTCGCCCTCCAGGTTGGGGTCGGTCGCCAGGATCAGCTCCGTGATCGACCCGTCGGCGAGGCGGGCGAGCAGCTCTCGGATGCGCAGGTCGTCCGGGCCGACGCCCTCGATCGGGCTGATCGCGCCACCGAGCACGTGGTACCGGCCCCGGAACTCACGGGTCCGCTCGATCGCGACGACGTCCTTCGGCTCCTCGACCACGCAGATCACCGACGGGTCCCGGCGCGCGTCCCGGCAGATGTTGCACTGCTCCTGCTGGGCGACATTGCCGCAGACCGAACAGAACCGGACCTTGTCCTTGACCTCCAGGAGGGCATGGGCGAGGCGGCGCACATCGGTCGGCTCGGCCTGCAGGATGTGGAAGGCGATCCGCTGCGCGCTCTTGGGACCGACGCCGGGCAGCCTGCCCAACTCGTCGATGAGGTCCTGAACCACGCCTTCGTACAACGGGAACGCCTTCCTTTCCTGTTCTGTTCTGTTCTGGGTGAGCCGAGCCGGAGGACTCAGCGGGTCAGAAGGGGAGACCGGGCATGCCGCCCAGCCCCTGGGCCAGCGGGCCCAGCTTCTGCTGCTGGAGCTGCTGCGCGTTCTCGTTCGCCGCCTGGACCGCGGCGACGACGAGGTCCGCGAGCGTCTCGGTGTCCTCCGGATCGACCGCCTTCGGATCGATCACCAGATTGCGCAGCTCTCCGGAGCCGGTCACGGTCGCCTTCACGAGACCGCCACCTGCCTGACCCTCGACCTCGGTCCTGGCCAGCTCCTCCTGGGCCACGGCGAGATCCTGCTGCATCTTCTGGGCCTGCTGCAGCAGTTGCTGCATATTGGGCTGACCACCACCGGGAATCACGGTCACTCCTGGCATTTCGACGACAAAATGTTTCGGTATGCCGAGCCTACGTGGTCACCGGGCAGCGTGCTCCACCCGTTGGCGAGCAACTCTTTCGAGTGAGTTTCAGGCAGCCCTTGCCGGGCTCCTATACCTGATCACAGGCCCCGCACACCCGGGCGTACGGCGTTTTCTGCCCCATGGCCCACCATTCGGCGGTAGGAAGGGCATGCGCATCAGGACACCCAGGCCCACCGTTCGTCACGCAAAGTTACCCACGCGGGACCGTCGGCCACGCCGGAAAGCAGTGAGCACCCCGCCGCCTCGGAACACATCGCCACATCAGGCGTCGCTACGCAGAATGCAGAGGAGTACCCGGTGAGTCAGCCGGAGATGCAGCCCGAAGGGCCGCCCCGCAACGAGCCCGGTCCGGCCGGCTCGGACTCCCGCGCACGGGGCCGGGATCTGACCGGTACGCCGTTCCCGCTCGGCGACTGGGGCGAACCCGCCGACCGCCTCGACGAGCTGTACCGCTGTGTAGAGGCCGACGCGCTGCGCACCGCCGACTGGTATCTGAACGACCGTATGCGGAAGCGGCGCGGGGCCAGGGCGCTGCGGATCGGCACCGCGCTCGGAGCCGTCGCGGGCACCGCGCTGCCGCTGCTCGATCTGACCGGGGCGCTGCACGGGGCGGCGGGCTGGGGCTATCTGTCGCTGCTGCTGGGCGCCGCGAGCATGCTGTGCGACCGGTACTTCGGCCTCACCTCCGGCTGGATGAGGGATCTCGCCACCGCCCAGGCCGTGCAGCGGCGCCTGCAGGTGCTCCAGTTCGACTGGGCCTCGGAGTGCGTACGGGAGGTGCTCGGCCCGACCGAGGGGACGGCCAGCGAGGCGGCCGAGCGGTGCCTGGGGGTGCTGCGACGGTTCTCGGAGGACATCACGGAGCTGGTGCGCACCGAGACCGCGGACTGGATGGTGGAGTTCCGGGCCGGACCGGCGCCGATGGGGATGCAGGCGCTGTCGTCGAACGGCGGCAGCGGCGGGCGTACGGACCACGGGGTGGCGCCGGGGCGGTTCCCGCTGCAGACGATGGCCCGGCCGAACATGCCGCGCCAGCGCCCCCCGGAGTCCCCGCGCTGACCGCACGGGCGCCGGGAGCGGGCGCCCGGAAGCATCGAAGCGGTCGGGAGGCGTCGAAGCAGGCCGGGGGGCGTCGGAGCCGGTCGGGACCGAGGGGTGTCCCGACCTCAACTGAAGATGATCATGGATCCCTGGGCGAGGCTGCGGGTGGCCGCCGCGTGCAGCCCCAGCCAGACGTGCCGCTCGCGGGCGAACGGGCTGTTGTCGTACGGCATCGGGGCCGCCGGTTCCTCCAGGGAGGTCGGTGCGGCGGGCGGTAGCGGGGCGGCCGGCGGGTTCGCCGGGTCGATGCCGATGGACGGGGCGACGTACTGCAGCTCCCGCAGCAGTCCGTGCGAGGAGCCGAGCGGACCGCCGCCCTCCAGCAGGTCGTCGTCGGAGAGCGGGGCTGCGAAGTCCAGCGGGACGTACGCCCCGGCGTGGTCGTAGTGCCAGACCAGGTGGGACTGACGGGCCGTCGCCTCGAACATCTCCAGCAACTGCTCGTAGTCCCCGCCCAGTTCGCCGACCGGCGTGACGGCGAGGCCGCTGAGCTGGAGCAGGAAGGCGCGGCGCAGGAAGTGCAGGGCGTCGTAGTCGAAGCCCGCGATCGGGGCGACGTCGCTCGTCAGCCCCGGCATGTAGGCGTACACGGGGACGGGCGGCAGTCCGGCCTCGCCCAACGCCTTGTCGTAGACGGCTATTTCTTCGGCGAACGGGTTGTCGGGGCTGTGACACAGCACATCGACGAGGGGGACCAGCCACAGGTCACAGGCCACGAAGTCTCGCTCTCCCACGGTGCGCATCGGATGTTCAGGATGGTCGGGACAGCGTAATGCGGTGGGCGCGTTGCGCACAGGTGGCCGTCGGCGGCCGGGGCCTGTCCGGCGGGGCAGGGCACGGGTTACGACTGCGGCGCCCCGGGGTCCGGCGCCCGTCCGGCCGGGCGGCCGCCGTGTCGCGGATGTCCGAGCTCACCGGCCGCGAGCCGGTCCGCCCAGTTCAGCGCGTGGGTCCTGTAGTCGTCCAGCACCGCGCGCACCGCGTCGTGTTCGCCGAGCGTGATCGCCGCGACGAGGTCCTGGTGGCCGTGCCAGAGCCAGTCCCGGGCAGCCGCTTCATGGCGCAGGTACGGCACCGCGAACACCCAGGCCTGGACGCGCAGTCGGTGCAGGAAGTCGTTGATGTACGCGTTGCCCACGATCGCGCCCAGCTCGCGCCAGAACCGCAGGTCGTAGCCGATGAGAATGTCGAGGTCGCCGCCGCGGGCCGCCCGTGCGGCCTCCTGGGCCCTGCGGCGTACGGAGACCAGGCAGTCCCGGTACCCCGACAGTTGCACGGTCGAGAGCCCTGCGCCGAAGAAGATGCCGCGGACGACTCCGTCGATGACCAGGCTGCGGGCCTCGACCAGGGAGCGGTAGTCGGCAACGGTGAACTCCCGTACCCGAAAGCCCCGGTGCTGGTCCGATTCCAGAAGTCCCTGCGCGGACAGGTCGAAGAGCGCCTCGCGCACCGGTGTCGCCGAGACGCCGTACTGCTCGGCGATCTGCTTGACCGTGAACTCCCGCCCCGGCTGCAGACGCCCGGCGAGCACCTCGTCCCGCAGCGCGTCCGCGATCTGCTGCCGCAGCGTACTGCGGGTCACAGCTCCGCTCGCGCACATGGCGCCCCTCCCCATTTTTTGCCTGCGGTCACCTTAAGCCAGGGCCGCTGTGCCCGGATCCGGGCAGGGGAGGGGCGCGTCGCACTTTCGGACAGCGATGTCGGCCACGCGCTACCGGCTGTACTGCCGGGCCGCGCGGGCCCGGGTCACACTGTGTGCTCGTCCGCGACCGACAGCGCCGCGTCCAGAGCCGCGAGGCCCTCCTTGGCCTCGGCCTCGGTGACGTTGCAGGCCGGAACGGCGTGCGTGCGGTTCATGTTGATGAAGGGCCACAGGCCGTTCTTCTTGGCCGCGGCGCCGAAGGCCGCCATCGGCGCGTTGGCCTCGCCCGTCGCGTTGTACGGGACCAGCGGTTCGCGGGTCTCCTTGTTGCGGACCAGGTCCAGCGCCCAGAACGCGCCGAGGCCGCGGACCTCGCCGACCGACGGGTGGCGCTCGGCGAGTTCGCGGAGGCCGGGGCCGAGGACCGTCTCGCCGATGTGGGCGGCGTGCTCGACGACCTTCTCGTCCTCCATCACCTGAATGGTGGCGACGGCCGCCGCGCAGGCCAGCGGGTGACCGGAATAGGTCAGCCCGCCCGGGTAGGCGCGGGTCTCGAAGGTCGCTGCGATCTCGGCGCAGATGGCGACACCGCCGAGCGGTACGTAACCGGAGTTGACGCCCTTGGCGAAGGTCATCAGGTCCGGCACCACGTCGAAGTGCTCGGCGGCGAACCACTTGCCGGTGCGGCCGAAGCCGGCCATGACCTCGTCGAGGACGAAGACAATGCCGTACCGGTCGCAGATCTCGCGGACGCCCGCGAGGTAGCCGGGCGGCGGCGTCATGATGCCGGCGGTGCCGGGAATCGTCTCCAGGATGATCGCGGCGATGTTGCCGGGGCCCTCGAAGGCGAGGGTGTCCTCCAGGTGCTGGAGCGCGCGGGCGCACTCCTCGGCCTCGGTCTCGGCGTGGAACGGCGAGCGGTAGAGGAACGGTGCCCAGAAGCGGACGACGCCCGCCGAGCCGTTGTCGGACGGCCAGCGGCGCGGGTCACCGGTCAGGTTGATCGCGGTGGAGGTGGCGCCGTGGTACGAGCGGTAGGCGGAGAGCACCTTCGTACGGCCGGTGTGCAGCCGGGCCATCCGGATGGCGTTCTCGACGGCCTCGGCACCGCCGTTGGTGAAGAAGATCTTGTCCAGGTCGCCGGGGGTGCGCTCGGCGATGAGGCGTGCGGCCTCGGAGCGCGCCTCGATCGCGAAGGCGGGGGCGAAGGTGGCGAGCTTGCCCGCCTGCTCCTGGATCGCGGCGACGACGACGGGGTGCTGGTAGCCGATGTTGGTGTAGACGAGGCCGCTGGTGAAGTCCAGGTAGCGGTTTCCGTCGTAGTCCCAGAAGTACGCCCCCTCGGCGCCGGCGACGGCGAGCGGGTCGATCAGGCCCTGGGCGGACCAGGAGTGGAACACGTGCGCGCGGTCGGCGGCCTTCACGGCCGCGCCGGCGGCGGGGTCGACATGAGGGGCATGAGCGGTCATGCGGTGAGCGTAGGTCGTCCCCGGAGCGGCCGGACATGGCCACCTTGTATGGCGTGGGGCCCTTTCGGGTCGGCAGGGTGTCGGGGGTTCCGGCAGCACACCGCCCGATACGCCTTCCGGCACATCGACGCCGCGATCTGCGACGCGACGGCGGGCCCGGCCCGCGAGGGCCTGCTCGACGACCGCGCGCACGAGCGCGGTCTCCTCCGCCCACCGTCGCGCCAAGCTGCCGCGCCCCACCGACGAGGGCGCGCCGCGGTCCGGCGCATCGACCCCGGTCACGTCGGCCTGGCCGCCCGGCTCGCCGCCGAACTGGGCGAGGACGGTTCGCGAGACCGTACGGGTACTGGAACGGCTGTCCGCCGCCATGGCGGGCCTTGCCGAACCGCAGGCACCCCGCTCCGGCGAAGACAGGCCGAGACGGGTGGGGGCGGGCCGGGACACCGACGGCGTCCCCACCGTCCCCACCGCCCGGAACTACCGGGACACCCGCATCCCGAACACGAAGCGCCGGTCCGCGTACTCGGTGAGGCCCCACACCCGTCCGGTGCTCCGGGTGATCCCCTGGTAGCTCAGGTCCTCGGGCCCCTTCGGCATCTCCCACAGCTTCCGCGCCGTGCCGACCCCATGGGAGTCGAGCCGCACGCCGCTGTAGTACCCGTTTCCCTGGCCCCTGCTGACCGACAGGCAGAGCCTGCCCCTGATGCTCACCGCCCCCTGCACACCGCACCGCCGCGGCAGCCCCGACCCGCGCTCGACCCGGTACACGGCCGACGAGACCGCGCTCGCCGCACCCTGGTCCATGCGCGGGTACGGGCTGTTGTGGCCGATGTCCCAACGGGCCACGATCGCATGGTCCTTGCCTGGCTCCCACTCGTTCACGACGAGCGACCGGTACCGGCGGTCCGGGTCCCGGTCGACCGACACCTGGGAGAACTTGAGCCGCTCCCGCCCCTGCGCGTCCACCCGGTAGACGCGGCTGAGCGGCATCGCGTACGGCTCCCCGAACGCGTGGAAGACCCCTCGGGAGTCCTTGCCGCAGCGGTCGCGCCGACCCTTGACCGGAAACATGTCGTCGGTGTCGAACACGAAGAGCGCACCCGTGCGGCTCTCGGTGACGTACAGCTTGTTCCCGTACCAGGCCAGGCCCCCGGCGTGCAGCCCGTACAACGGCTCGAAGTCGTAGCCGCCCGTCTTCCGGGTCGGCAGCACCAGCAGGGCGTACCAGTACTTCGGTGTACGGCCCCTCAGGTCGATGATCGCTATGCGACCGCCCCGGTTCGCCGAGTGGTCCTCCTCCCGGTCGTACCAGGAGACCAGCAGGATGTTCCTGCCCCGTAGTTCGGTGGCGTCGTAGACGGTGGAGATGCCCTGGGGCCGCCAGAGGTCCCCCTTGGCGAGGCGGTCCTCCGTGCTCCACCGGAACGCCTCGTCGGGCCGTCCCGCCGATCCGGGCCACCAGTTCCGGGGAAACCCGTTCCTCCCCTCGTACTGCGCCTTCTTCCCCCTCAGCACGCCGGCCACGCCGATCCGGCCCAGCCCCTCCTTGCTGCGGAGCCCCCTGATCGATTCCTCCAGCAGCGCGGAGTGCGCCGCGTCGTACGCGAGGCTCATCGGGCGCTCGGCGGGCGTCGCCGCCACCCCGTTCGACGCTGCCGCCGCCTCCCCCGGCACCAGCAGCCCACTCGTCGCCGCGACGACCGGAGCCGCCGCCATCCCCTGCAGAATCGTTCTCCGTGTGGTGTCCATGTCGACGGACCATAGGGGGGAACAACTCGTCCCAGAACAGCAGAAGTTGTCCCGGACCTGTCCCGGACACGCTCAGGACGGAGCCACGCTCCACCACCGGTACGCGCGTGAGGCGTGAGCCCCTGACACCCAAACCCCTGAAGGGCCCCGAAGTGCTCCGAAGCGCTCCGAAAGCCCGCCCACCCAGGACGGTCCTTCCTCACGTTCCCGGCCGAAGCGGCAGCCGAAGCCGCAACCGGCCCGCCCGCACCGCGCGTGGATCCCTATGATCGAGCGAGCCACGCCAGGCACCGCTCACAGCTCAACCCCCGGGGGAAGGACGTCCAGCGCCATGCAGAGCCTGACGCCACAGGATCCGCGCGCCATCGGCGCGTACCGGCTGCTGGGCCGGCTCGGCACGGGCGGCATGGGCCAGGTCTATCTGGCCCGGTCCGACCGCGGCCGCACCGTCGCGATCAAGCTGGTACGTGGCGATCTCGCCGAACAGCAGGAGTTCCGCGACCGGTTCCGCCACGAGGTACGGGCCGCCCGCCAGGTCGGCTCCACCTGGACCGCCCCTGTGCTGGACGCCGACACCGAGGCCGCCGTGCCCTGGGTCGCCACCGGATATGTCGCCGGCCCCTCGCTGCAGGCCACCGTCACCGGACGCCCGCGCAGACCCGAGGGAGCGGCCTCCGGTGCGTACGGCCCTCTGCCCGAGCGTTCGGTCCACATCCTGGGGGCCGGTCTCACCCACGCCCTCCAGGACATCCACACCGCCGGGCTCGTTCACCGCGACCTCAAGCCCTCCAACATCCTGCTGACGATCGACGGACCGCGCGTCATCGACTTCGGCATAGCCCGGGCACTCGACACCGTGACCGGAGGCGGTGTCACCCGCACCGGGGCCCTGGTCGGATCGCCCGGTTTCATGGCGCCCGAGCAGGTGCGGGGCGAGCGGGTGACCCCGGCGTGCGACGTGTTCTGTCTCGGCTCGGTGCTGGCGTACGCCTCGACCGGCCGCCTTCCGTTCGGGGCGTCCGACAGTGGTGCGGCCGCGCAGATGTTCCGGATCGCGCAGGAGGACCCGGACCTGACCGGTGTCCCCGTGGACCTCGTCGAACTGATCCGGGACTGCCTGCACAAGGACCCGGCCGCCCGCCCGACGACGGACACGATCCTGGAGCGCCTGGCCGACGGCGAGGCGGCGGAGCCCTGGCTCCCGGGTGCGCTGATAGCCCAACTTGGCCGTCATGCAGTGGAGTTGCTCGACTCGGAGGACCCGGAGGAGGTTCCGCAGGAAGTGCCGGCGGCAGCCGCGCAGGCCCCCGTGCCGGACCCGACGCCCCCGACGCCCACGCCTCCTGCGGACTACCTCCTGCACCCGCCGCCCACGGCGGCCGGCACCCCGGCCCCGCCCCCGGTCGCCGCACCGGCGCCGCACAGCGCCCCCACCTACGGCTACCCGCCGCTGCCCGCCCAGCCGCACCCCGGCCAGGGGTTCGGCCCCCCGCAGAGCCAGGCCGGGTACGGATATCCGCCGCAGCAGCAACAGCCCTACCAGCAGCCCGGGTTCGGCCCCACGCCCCCGTACGGCCCCGCCTACCCCACCGCCGCGCAGCCCGAACCCGCCCGCCGGGGCAGGGGTTCGACCATCGCGCTCATCGCCGTCGCCGTGCTCGTGGCCATCGGTGCGGGTGGCTCCGTCTACGCGCTCATGAACGGCAAGACACCGGACCACGCGTCGGGCCCCACCGCTTCCTCGTCCTCCTCGGGCGACTCGTCGGGCTCCCCCGCGACCGACGGTCCGTCGTCGCCGGACCCCTCCGCCACCGAGGACCGGAAGAACGGCGACGGCCCCATCCCGTCCGGATACCTCGGCAGTTGGTCGGGTTCCATAGACAACTCGGCCGGCCGCTCCACCCGGAAGCTCGTCATCCGGCAGGGCGCGGTCGGCGAGAGCGTCCTCACCCTCACCGCCGACGGCCCCCTCGACAGCGGCGGCTCCTACCACTGCGTCTTCCAGGCCGACCTGACCGCAGCGCCGTCCCCGGGCGGCCCGGTCGAGATCGGCCCCTCCACGGTCACGGTGGGCGAGCCCATGGCGTCCTGCACCCCGGGCAAGGCGACCACGCTCACCCTGCTCCCGGACGGCACCCTGCGCCGCGAGAACAACGACAGCGGCGAGAAGCTCACGTACACCAAGGCCCCGTAGCGGACCGAACGCTCGGCCCAGCAGCGCGGAAGCCGCGTTGAACAGCAAGAACGCATGGACGAACCCGCCCGGCAGGGTGGGCGGGAAGTACCACGCCGACGGCCGTGTCCGGCCGCTCAGGGCCGGGATCGGTATGTAACCGACCCGGCCCGCCGTGGCGTTCGGCTCGGTGACCCCGGCCGGCCACGCCTTGCCCGCCGTACCCCTCACCGGAACGAGGAAGTTCACCGCCCGCCGCCCGTTCGCCTCGTGACGACGGGCCCCGGCTCGCCACGGACCTGGACACCACGCGTCGGTGTCCACGTCGATCAGCCCAGCAGCTCACGCAGCCGGCCCGCCTGCCGATCAGCCGTACCGGGCGGGTTCCGTCGATGCGCGGGATCTTCGAACGAGAGGATGAACAACCAGGTCAGCGCGAGCAGCCGACGACACTCCCGCAGACGGACGCGCTCCTCGGCGGTCAGATCGAAACAGTCGAGAAAGGCCGTGGTGTCGAAACCCCCGTCGACCCAGCCCGAGACATGCTCGGTGATCTCCGCAAGTTCGAAAGCCCGGTCGCTGCGGCCGGAGTCCTCGAAGTCCACCACCCGGATCCGCGAAGCGCTTTCGTCCCAGAGGTAGTTGGCGAGGTTCCCGTCACCGGGGCCGAAGACCGCCGCACCGGGGATGTCCGGCGCGGCAGCGAGGCCCGACCGGTCCAGCCAGGCCATGCCCTCGCGCAGCGCTGCCCGCACCACGGCTCCGACAGCCGGTCCGGGCTCCCGGCCATGCCAGGTGCGCAGCCGCGCGACCAGCCCGGCCTGATGGTCCGGACGCATCGGCACCCGGGCAAGACGGTCGTACGGAACCGCCCCGTACAGCGCACCGAGCGTCTCGGCCAGCGCCGCCACCTTCGCCGCGTCCACCGAAGCCCCCCGCAACGGGACCCCCGGCACGCGTGACATCACCACCGTCGGCGGAACGGCGTCACGATCGACAGCGATCGGTGCGGGGGCGAGCCCGGGCGCATGAACCTCCAGCAGGGTCAGGGCCCGCCACTCACGGTCGAGCAGGGCACGGACGTCGCCCTTCCGGAACCGCTTCGTCACGTCGTCGCCGCAGATCTCGACCGCATGGGTGCTCCACCGCACGGAGTTCATGACGCCGATCCTGCCGAGCGGGGCGCGTCCGGGCCACTCCTCCCGGGCCACCGCCCCCGGGAAACGGCCCCTCAGAGCAGCGGCTCGGCCGACATCAGCAGGTGCTGGCATGGCGGCGGCCTCTCCCAGTCGGCTCCGATCGCGGTCGTGATCGCGGTCGTGATCGGAGCCGACACCAGGGGCCGCCACCGGCAGGGGCCGCCACTGACAACGGAAGTAGAACGGTTGCGGCCGACGCGACAGCGGCCACCCCCGTGAGCCGCTGCTGTCGCCCCCGTACCCCTCCCCCGAGGGGGCCGCAACCGTGTTCGGACTCTAGATCCTCGGGTAGGCACTCGGAAGCTTCAATTCGCACTGTGTGGGCCGCGACGGGTATCAGTCCGCACAATCAAACCGGTACCCTGCATTCCGGTTTTGGGCAGCTGTGGAGGATCTGTGCACGCGCGGGAACGGGCCGACGACGTACTGCGGATGTACCGGCTGGCCCGGTCCGGCGGGTCGCGGGAACTTCTGCACTGGGTGTCCGGCCGGGCGGCGGGCTGGGCCGGGCTGCTCGACGGGGACGGCACCGTGCTGCACGGCGTGACCCGCAGCCCGGACTGTACGGGCGTCGCGGCGGCCGCGCTGGCGGGCGAGTGCGCGAAGGGCCTGTCGGGGCTCGACGCGCGCTCCTTCGCCTTCGACCGGGGCCCGCACACCGCGCTGCTGTTCCCGCTGGACGGCCCGCCGGACGCCGCTGCCCCGATCCTCGCCGTGGTCGCGCCGCGCCCGCTGCCGGACGGACTCGCCATCCTGCTCTCCGACGTGGCGATGCCGCTCGCCATGTGCTGGGCCGCGGAGGCCGTGGAGCGCAAGCGGCGCCGCGTCGACCTCGCGGAGTCCCGCAGCCGGGAGGCGGTGCTGCATCTGCTCATGACGGGTCAGCTGTCCATTGCGCACCAGGTGGCAGGCGCCCTGCGGCCCACATTGCCCGACCCCGTGCAGGTGTATGTCGTGGAGTGCCCGGTCGGGCGCCGGGACGAGGCGGCGCGGATCTGCACGGAACTCTCCGGCGGGCGGTCCTGGATCGTCCGCTGCCCGGTCTACGCACGCCACCTGATCCTCGTCGTGCCGGCGGACGCGGACGCGGCCGAACAGCGGCTCGGTCTCCGGGTGGCCGAGGTGGTGACCGAGTGCGTCGTCGGGGTGAGCGAGGACCTGCCGCTGCCCGACACGGCGACCGGTTACCGCCAGGCGTTCCACGCACTGGCCGTGGCCCGGGGGTTGCCGGACCGGCATGCCCGCTTCGGCTCGGCGCCGGACCCGGCCGTGGTCGTCGGGGCGGCCGGCGCGCGGTGGGCGGACGAGCTGCTGCACCCGTTGCTCACGTATCTGCCCCGGCGCAGCCAGGACCCGGGCAGCCAGGAACTCTCGGCGACGCTCGCCTCCTGGCTCGCGTTCTCCTCGCACGCGACCCAGCATCTGAAGATCCACCGGAACACCCTGGCTGCCCGGCTCCGGCTGATCGGCGAACTGCTCGGCCTCGATCTGAACCGGGTCGGCGACCAGGCCGCCATCGACCTCGCCCTGCGCATCCGCGCCACCCCCACCGGCCCGGGAGATTCCCGCCGGGACGCGCGGACGGCCCAGCCGCCCCTCGGCCTGGACGACATCCTGTGCGTCCCTGCCGTGCGGGAGTGGGCAGTCCAGCAACTGCGCCCGCTCACCGGGTCCGACGCCCCCAAGAGCGGCGCCGGCCCGCAGGAGACCCTCCGCGCCTGGCTGCGCTGCGAAGCCCAACTCGCCGCGACGGCAGAGGCGTTGGGCATCTCGGTGCCAGGGATCCGCAAGCGCCTCACCCGGCTCGAATCGGTGCTCGGCCGCTCACTGCTCCAGGCGCCCAGCGCCCGTTACGACCTGTGGCTCGCCTTCCGGTCCCTGGATGCCGCGGGAGCGGACACCGTCCGGTGAACCGAAGGGGGCGCGACCGGCCGGAGCCGGACACGCCCCGTCGCGTGGGGGCCACAACCGCGGACCGCCAGGAGGGCCGGAACGCCGAGAGGGCCGGGACTCGTCGTCCCGGCCCTCTCGGTGGTCGCCGCTCCTGAGGCCTCTCGCCCGGATCACGCCCGGCTCGCGGGGCCCGGCGGGATCCAGACGAAAGAACCTAGAGGAAGGAGTTGATCTCGATGGTCTCGGTGCGGCCGGGGCCGACGCCGATCGCGGAGATCGGGGCGCCGGACATGTCCTCCAGCGCCTTCACGTACGCCTGCGCGTTCTTCGGCAGGTCACCGAAGGTCTTGGCCTTCGTGATGTCCTCGGACCAGCCCGGCAGCATCTCGTAGACCGGCTTCGCGTGGTGGAAGTCGGTCTGGCTGTATGGAAGTTCCTCGACACGCTTGCCGTCGATCTCGTACGCCACGCACACCGGGATCTGCTCCCAGCCGGTCAGCACGTCCAGCTTGGTGAGGAAGAAGTCGGTGAGACCGTTGACCCGGGTCGCGTATCGCGCGATGACCGCGTCGAACCAGCCGCAGCGACGGTCGCGGCCGGTGGTGACACCGCGCTCGCCACCGATCCGGCGCAGCGCCTCGCCGTCCTCGTCGAACAGCTCCGTCGGGAACGGGCCCGCGCCGACGCGGGTGGTGTACGCCTTGAGGATGCCGATGACCCGGCTGATCTTCGTCGGGCCCACACCGGCACCGGTGCAGGCACCGCCCGCAGTCGGGTTCGACGAGGTGACGAAGGGGTACGTGCCGTGGTCGACGTCGAGCAGCGTGCCCTGACCGCCCTCGAAGAGGACGACCTTGCCCGCGTCGATGGCGTCGTTCAGGACCAGGGTCGTGTCGGCGACGTACGGCTTGATCTGCTCCGCGTACTGGAGCATCTCCTCGACGATCTTGCCGGACTCGATCGCGCGGCGGTTGAAGACCTTGGCGAGGAGCTGGTTCTTCTGCTCCAGGGCCGCCTCGACCTTCTGCTCCAGGATCGACTCGTCATAGAGGTCCTGGACACGGATGCCCACCCGGTTGATCTTGTCGGCGTACGTCGGGCCGATCCCGCGCCCGGTCGTGCCGATCCTGCGCTTCCCGAGGAACCGTTCCGTCACCTTGTCGATCGTGACGTTGTACGGAGTGATCAAATGGGCATTGCCGCTGATCAGCAGCTTGGACGTGTCCACACCGCGGTCGTTCAGCCCACTCAGCTCGGAGAGCAGGACGGCCGGGTCGACGACGACACCGTTCCCGATGACCGGGGTACACCCCGGCGAAAGGATTCCGGAGGGGAGGAGATGCAGTGCGTACTTCTGGTCACCGACGACCACCGTATGGCCGGCGTTGTTGCCGCCTTGGTAGCGCACCACATAGTCCACGGATCCACCGAGGAGGTCGGTGGCCTTTCCCTTGCCCTCGTCACCCCACTGAGCACCGAGCAGCACAAGTGCGGGCACAGGCGTACACCCCTTCCGGGCGGGGCATGTCCAAGGTCAGGGGGCGTACGTAAACGCCGTACATGCCGTACGACGATGTACGACAAGGCCTGAACCGTCGAACCGGTGCCCCGGAATAGACGAAGCCCCTGGCGCAATAGCGCAAGGGGCTCTTGCACCAAGATGCTACCCGAGGAAGGACCGAGGTGTCGGCTGCCCAGCCCCCCGGCGACGGTGCGCACCAGCTGCTGGTGGTCATCGACCCGGTCGCCCGCCGGACCGACGGCGAGTCCGTTCGTATCGCGAAGGACGTGCTGAGCGCCGGTTCGCACGCCAAGATCTGCCTGCCCGACGGGCCCGAGGAATTCGCCCGGGCCCTGTCCCGGCGGGGCAGCCGACGGCCGGTGGTGATCGGCGACGACCGCGCGCTGCGGCGGGCGGTGACCCAGCTGCACCGGGAGCGCG
Source organism: Streptomyces sp. NPDC001880 (assembly GCF_053594575.1). Classification (NCBI taxonomy): domain Bacteria; kingdom Bacillati; phylum Actinomycetota; class Actinomycetes; order Kitasatosporales; family Streptomycetaceae; genus Streptomyces; species Streptomyces sp. NPDC001880. The sequence continues at coordinate 11,096 of NZ_JBSFET010000006.1, read as the reverse complement.
AGCCGGCCGGGAGCACGCTCTCGCTGATCCCGGTCGGCACCGCAGCCGCGCTGGAACTCGCGCATTCGCTCGGCGTGCCGATGGGCGCGGTGGCGGCGGCGCGCACCGCGCTGGACGGTGCCGCGCGCAAGCTCGACCTGCTGGTCGACGACAGCGACGGCGTGGTCCTGGGCGCGCTGCACATCCCGGCCCTGAGCACGCTGCCGGGCGCCGCACCCGGGCACGCGGGGGTCACCGCGGTCTGGGACACCTGCCGCAACCTGGTCCGCACCCTGGTGCGCCCCACCCCGGCGACGCCCGCCGCCCCGCTGCCCACGCACCGGCTGCGGGTCGAGGCCGACGGCGTCCTGCTGAACGATCTGGACCGCCCGGTCGAATCGGTGACCGTGACCTCGCAGGGCCGTGACGGGGGTCTGGCGAACGTGGTGGTCCGCCCGCCGTCGGCCGATCCGGTGACGGCGGAGGCGAAGGCCGTCACGGTCTCGGGCGCGGACTTCCGCTACCGGGCCGACATACAGGTCGGCGGCCCGGTGCGGACACGGACCTGGACGGTGCGGGCGGGGGCCTGGGGACTGATGCTGCCGGTGGCGCAGGGGTAGCCTCCGGCCGAGGGGCGGAGTGAGAAGAATCTCGGACGTTTCGGGGAACGCGGACAGACCCGGCCCGACGTGACGGGCCCGCACACCCTCCAGGCCCCCGGGCCCCGCACGCCTCCAGGCCCCGCGCGCCCGTCAGGCGTTCGCCCGCCCGCCGCGACCCGGGAGGTCGAGCGTCTCGCGGTGCTCGTGCCAGCGGTCCATCATCCCGGCCAGTTCCGCCTGCAGGAACTCGAAGAACGCCACCGTCTCGGCGATCCGGGCGCCGGCCGGGGTGTCCTCGCCCAGGATGCGGACGCCTTCCCTGAGGGCGCTCTCCCAGCGGGTCAGCACCCGGTCGCGGCTGGCGAAGGTGGCGAACCAGACCTCGTCGAGCAGGCGGTACCGGTCGCGGCGCGAGCCCGGGTCGCGTTCGCGGCCGACCATGCTGACCTGCGTGAGGTAATTGACCGCGCCGGACACGGCCGCCGGGCTGATCTGCAGCGCCATGGCGAGTTCGGCGGAGGTCATGGAGCCGTCGTCGTCCGCGAGGAGCGCGGCGAAGACCCGGGACGCCATCCGCTGCATCCCCGCCTCGGTCATCTCGGACGCGAACCGCTCCACGAACCGTGACACGGCCTCCGCGTCACGCCCGAAGCTCGCGCCCTGTCCGGTTTCGCCGGTCTCGGTTTCGCTGGTCATCGTCCGATCGTCTCCCCTGATTTCCCGGCCCCCGCCGCAACGCCAACTTTATATGCTTCCTTAACTTCACAAGTTTGTGAAAGTAGCGTACGTTCAAAAACATGACGAAGGCAATCACGGTGGCCGGACTGCACAAGTCGTTCGGTCGGACACACGCGCTGGACGGGCTCGACCTCACCGTCGAGACCGGCGAGGTCCACGGCTTCCTCGGGCCCAACGGCTCCGGGAAGTCCACCACCATCCGGGTGCTGCTGGGTCTGCTGCGGGCCGACTCCGGCGCCGCCCAGCTGCTCGGCCGCGACCCGTGGCGTGACGCGGTGGAGCTCCACCGCAGAGTCGCGTACGTCCCGGGTGACGTCACGCTGTGGCGCAACCTCTCCGGCGGCGAGGTGATCGACCTGTACGGGAGCCTGCGCGGCGGCCTCGACCGGACCCGGCGCGCCGACCTGGTCGACCGGTTCGAGCTCGACCCGACCAAGAAGGGGCGTACGTACTCCAAGGGCAACCGCCAGAAGGTCGCCCTCGTCGCCGCCTTCGCCTCCGATGTGGATCTGCTGATCCTGGACGAACCCACCAGCGGGCTCGACCCGTTGATGGAGGAGGTCTTCCAGGACTGCGTCGCCGAGGAGCGTGCGCGCGGGCGGACGGTCCTGCTCTCCAGCCACATCCTCAGCGAGGTCGAGACGCTCTGCGACCGGGTCAGCATCATCCGCCAGGGGCGGACGGTGGAGACCGGTTCGCTGGCCGACATGCGCCATCTGACACGTACGAACATCAGCGCCGAGCTGGCCGGCCCGCCCAACGGGCTCGCCCGTCTGCCCGGCGTCCACGACCTCCAGGTCCAGGGTCTGCGGGTCACCCTCCAGGTCGACACGGACAAGCTGGACGCCGTGCTCAAGTCGCTCACCGCCTCGGGCGTACGGACGCTGACCAGCACCCCGCCCACGCTGGAGGAGCTCTTCCTGCGCCACTACGCGACCGACGGGGCGAGCGCGCCCGGAAGCGGCGAAGATGCGGAGGTGGCGGCGCGATGACCGCCGTGACCACGACCGTCCCGGCCGGCACCCGGCACCGGGCCGGGGCCGCGACCGGACAGCTCGCCGGTACGTGGACCCTGCTGCGGCTCGCGCTGCGGCGCGACCGCGTCATGCTGCCGATCTGGGTGCTCGCCCTCGGCGGCTCCTTCTCCTCCGTCGCCGGCTCCATCGCCTCGCTGTACGGCACCGCCGCCCAGCGCGCCGAGCTCGCCGCGTCGATGAACGGCAACAGCTCGCTCCGCGCGATGTACGGACCGGTCTTCGACGACTCGGTCGGCGGGCTCGTGAGCTGGCGGATGGCCGGCTTCGGGGCGGTGCTGGCGGCCGTGATGAGCCTGATCGTCGTCATCCGGCACACCCGGGAGGAAGAGGAGACCGGCCGCCAGGAGATGCTCTCCGCCGCGATGGTGGGGCGCCGCGCACCGCTGACCGCCGCGCTCCTCACCGCGCTGATCGCAAACGCGGCACTGGCGCTGGTGATCGCGGCGGGCCTGGCGGGGGCCGGTGCGGGCGGCGCCGGGGCGGTGGCGCTCGCCCTGGCGGTCGCCGGGACGGGTGTGCTGTTCGCCTGCACGGCCGCGATCGTCGCGCAGTTCGCCGAGAGCGCCCGGCTCGCCAAGGGGCTGACGGCGGCGGTGATCGGCGCCGCGTTCGTCCTGAAGGCGGCGGGCGACTCGGCGACGGACGACGGCTCTTCCGTGCTGACCTGGCTCTCCCCCGTCGGCTGGGCGGAGAACGTACGGGCGTATGCCGATGAGCGCTGGTGGGTGCTGCTCGTCCTCGCTGCGGCCGTGGCGGTCCAGGCCGTCCTCGCGTACGGCCTGGCCGGGCGCCGCGATGTCGGCATGAGCTTCCTGGCCACGAGACCGGGGCCTGCGCAGGGGCGGATCACCACGGCGTTCGGTCTGGCGCTGCGGCTCCAGCGCGGTGCGCTGACCGGGTGGACGCTCTCCTTCGCCGTGGTCGGTGTCGCCTTCGGCGGGCTGACCGACGGGGCGGCCGATCTTGCCGGTGACAGCGCGAAGACCAAGGAGATCTTCGAGCGGATGGGCGGTCAGGCCGGGCTGACCGACGCGTTCCTCACCGCGATGGTCTCCGTGCTCGGTGTGGTCGCGGCGCTGTACATCGTCGCGTCGGTACTGCGGCTGCAGGACGAGGAGACCGCCGGGCGCGCCGAGCCGGTGCTGGCGGGCGCGGTGAGCCGGACCGGGTGGGTGGCCGGTCATCTGGTCATCGCGTTCGGCGGCGCGGCCCTGCTCATGACGGCCGGCGGTCTCGGCCTGGCCGCCGGCTACGGCCACGAACTCCCGGCCGTGCTCGGGGCGTCGCTGGTGCAGCTGCCGGCGATCTGGCTGCTGGGCGGGGTGACGGTCCTGCTGTACGGGGCGTTCCCGAAGGCGGCGGTGGCGGCCTGGGGCGTCGCCGGGATCTGTCTGGCCCTGGGGTGGCTCGGGCCCGCCCTCGACATGCCGCAGGCGGTGACGGACGTATCGCCGTTCACGCATCTGCCGAAGCTGCCGGGCGGCACGGGAATGGCATGGGGCCCGGTGCTCACGCTCACCGCCGTCGCGGCGGTGCTGGCCGGAGCCGGAGTGGGGGCACTGCGCAGGCGCGATGTCCTGACCTGACGGTGACACGGGGTCAGGGAGCCCCGGCGGGTGCAACCCCGCCGGGGTACCCCTGCGTCACTCCGTTCATGGGGAACCGAAGCGAAGCCGTCCGTGGGATCGCCGGATGTCTGGTCGTCGCCGCGGGCGGGATCGCCGGGATGCTCGCCTGGGCGCCGTACGGCAGGCACGGCATCTTCGGCGGCTTCGAGGACGCGACGGAGTGGAACGTGCTCTGGCTCGGGCTGCCGGTCATGACGCTCGGCGGCATCACGGCAGGGCTCACCCTCGTCGCCCTCGCGGGGCGGAAGTGGCGGCGGGCGCTCGGAGCGGCGGCCGTGCTCACCGCCCTCACCGGTTTCGGGGTGGCCTTCGACGTACTGGAGGGCCCGCCCCTGGCCTGCGGACCGGGATGCTGAACGCGGGGAAGCCGGGGCCCCGGCAGGCCGGGGGCCGGCCCGCCGCCTCGTCACAGCTCCACGCGGAGTTCCTTCAGCCCCCTGATCACATAGCCCGGGTTCCACTCCGGTTCTGCCGCCAACCGCATGCCCGGGGCGCGGCGCAGCAGCTCACCGAAGGACGCGGCCAGTTCGACCCGGGCCAGCGGGGCGCCCAGGCAGAAGTGGATGCCCGCCCCGAAGGTGATGTGCGGGTTGTCCCGCCGGGCCAGATCCAGCGTGTCCGGGTCGGTGAAGCGGGCCGGATCGCGGTTGGCGGAGCCGAAGAGCAGGGCCACCTCCGAGCCGCGCGGAATGACTGTTCCGTCGATCTCGATGTCGTCCAGGACCCAGCGCTCGAACATCTGCAACGGGGTGTCGTACCGCATCAGCTCCTCGATCGCCGTCGGCAGCAGCCCGTGATCGGCGTGCAGCGCGGCCAGTTGCCGGGGGTGGCGCAGCAGGGTCCACCAGCCGTTCACGGTGGTGTTGACGGTCGCCTCGTGGCCGGCGTTCAGCAGCAGCACACAGGTGGAGATCATCTCCTGCTCGCTCAGCCGCTCCCCCTCGTCGTGGGCGGCGATGAGAGCGGAGATCAGATCCGTACCGGGGTTCTTGCGCCGCTCCTCGATCAGCTCGCGCAGATACGCGGAGAAGTCGAGCGAGGCGCGGACGGCGGCGCGGGCGGTCTCCTCGGACGGGTTCAGTTCGAACATTCCGCAGATCGCCGCGGACCAGGGCCGCAGCGGGGCCCGGTCGGACTCCGGGATGCCGAGCATCTCGGCGATGACGGCCACCGGCAGCGGCTCGGCAACCGCCGTGAGCAGATCGCCGCCGCCGGCCTCGACGAAGGAGTCCACCAGCTCGGCGGCCAGCCGCCGCACGGTCGGGACGAGCCGCTCGACCGTACGCGGGGTGAACGCCTTGGAGACCAGGCGCCGGATCCGGGTGTGGTCGGGGGCCTCCAGGTCGAGGAGCCCCTGCCCGTTGAGGGTGTGGAAGGGTTCGTGCTCGTCGGGCGGCGGTGTGCGGCCGAACTCCTCGTGGGTGAAGCGGTGCAGATACGTGCGGCCCAGACGCCGGTCGCGCAGCAGCGCGGACACATCGGCGTGGTGCGGGACGAGCCACTGGTCGGCCGGCTCGAAGCGGTGCACCCGGCCGGTGGCGCGCAGCGCGGCGTAGGCGGGGTACGGGTCGGCGACGAAAGCCGGGGACCAGGGGTCGAAGCGGGCATCGGCCGCGGAACGGTGAGACGGGTGCATAGGCGGACGCTAACCTCACCCCATCGCCGCCGACCACCCGCCCCTCACCTGGCCCGGCCCCCTCAGGACGGTGTGACCAGCCGGGCCTCGTACGCGAAGACGGCCGCCTGGGTGCGGTCGCGCAACCCCAGCTTCACCAGGATGCGGCTCACATGCGTCTTGATGGTGGACTCGGCGACCACCAGATGCGAGGCGATCTCGGCGTTGGACCGGCCCTGCGCGATCAGGACGAGCACCTCCGTCTCGCGCTCGGTGAGGTCGCCGACCCGGGCGAGGGCGGGAGAACGCGGGGACTGCGCGAGCTTCGAGAACTCGTTGATCAGCCGCTTGGTGACGGTCGGGGCGAGCAGCGCCTCGCCCGAGGCCACCACCCGTACCCCGTCGGCGAGCTGGCGCGCGGATGCGTCCTTGAGGAGGAAGCCGGACGCCCCGGCACGCAGCGCCTGGTACACGTACTCGTCGAGGTCGAAGGTGGTCAGCACCAGCACCTTGGCGTCCGCGTCGGCGGCGACGATCTCGCGCGTGGCCTCGATGCCGTTGAGTTCCGGCATCCGGATGTCCATCAGGACCACGTCGGGGCGCAGGGCCGCGACCTGTGCGACGGCCTGTCGGCCGTCGACCGCCTCGCCGACGACCTCGATCCCCGGCATGGCGTTGAGGAGCACCGAGAAGCCCTCGCGGACCATCATCTGGTCGTCCACGATCAGCACCCGGATGGTCGGGGCGGTGGGAGTGTTCATGCCCGGTCCGCCTGTTCCCGGGGCTCGGAGCCGGCCTGTACGGGGATGAACGCGGCGATCTCGTAACCGCCCTCGCCCGTCGCCTCGGCCGTCATGTCGCCGTCCAGCATCGCGACCCGCTCCCGCATCCCGGTGATCCCGTGCCCGGCCCCCGGCGAGGGCTTCACCGGGCCGGTGGGCGGCCCGTTGACCACCCGCAGGCCGAGCCCGCCCAGCACATAGCCGATCTCCACCTTGGCGGTGGCGCCCGGCGCGTGGCGCAGGGTGTTGCTGAGGGCCTCCTGGATGATCCGGTACGCGGACAGCTCGACCCCCTGCGGCAGTTCGCGCACCGCGCCGGTGACCGTCTTCTCCGTCTCCAGGCCCGCCTCGCGGACATTGGCGAGGAGCCCGTCGAGCTGGGCGAGGGTGGGCTGCGGGGCGTCCGGGGCCTGGTAGTCCTCGGCCCGTACGACACCGAGGACCCGGCGCAGTTCGGTGAGGGCGGCGACGGCGTTCTCCCGGATCGTGACGAAGGCCTGCTCCAGCTCGGGCGGCGGATTCTCCACCCGGTACGGGGCGGCCTCGGCCTGGATCGCGACGACCGACATGTGGTGCGCGACCACGTCGTGCAGCTCACGGGCGATGGTGGTGCGCTCCTCCAGCAGCGTGCGCCGGTCGCGTTCGACAGCGGTCACGGTGCGCTGCACGGTCACCTCGCGCTCCGCGTCGTGGCGGATCTGCACCACGGCGACCACGAGCAGGGCGAGCGCGGAAGTCACGGCCATGGCCACGGTGGTGGTCCCGGGCCGCCAGACGAGGTTCTCCATGACCGTGCCGAGCAGCACGGTCAGCCCCCACATCCAGCCGGCGCTGCGCGGCCCGGTCCTGGCCGCGACGACGACCAGCACGACCAGGTGCGCGAAGAACGAGCTGGGCCCCCAGGGCCACCCGCCGTGGCCGACCACGGCGGTCACCGGGGTGAGCAGCAACGACATCCAGAACGCCCCGACCGGCCTGACCAGCGTCATCAGGACGCAGACGGCGGGGAACACGGCGAGCAGCTCGGCGAGGGGGAATTCCGCCACGGCGGTCCCCGCCAGGAAGGTGATGAGTGCCGCGGCCACCACCAGGGCGTGCGGCGCCCATGCGGCACGCGCCCGTATCCGCTTCGGCAGCCGGCGGATCAGCGGTCCGTCGGTCCGCAGCTGCGGCATCGGGCGGTAGGCGAACGCATCGCGCATGAGAGCCTGCCGGAGGCCGCCCACCACGCCCGCGGCCATCCGGTACTCCGGACTTCTGCTCTTGGTCTCGGTCACGCCTCCACGGTAGGTGGCGGTCCGGGGACCGGTCGTCAGCACTGATACGGATCCTGAGCCGTCCCTCGCAAGTACTACGGGCTCCTCCGCACCGCGCCGTCCCGCCGTGTCCCGGCGCTCACCAGGCCAGTTGGGCGAGCTCCTCCGCCACCACCGCGCACGCGTCCGCCGCCGGGTCGATCAGCGGGTAGTGGCCCACCTCGGGCAGCAGGGTCAGCCCCACCGTCTCGCCCGCCTTCGCCGCCGCGTCGACGAACGCCTCCGAGACCGCCTGCGGCACATCGAGATCGGTGGTGCCCTGCACCACGGTGGTCGCGATGCCGGTGGGCAGCAGCACGGCCGGGTCGGCGTGTGCCGCCCGCGCCTCGAAGTCCTCCTCGCGGCCGAGGAACTGACCGACCGCCCCGGAGCACACGTCCAGCGCTACGGCGGTGGCGAAGTCGGCGATCGGCGCCAGGGCGACGACGCCCCGCAGCTGCGGCGGCGCGGGCAGCCGCCACAGCGATCCCTCGGGCAGTACGTGCCGGGCGGCGGCCCACAGCGCCAACTGCCCGCCCGCGGAGTGCCCGGTGAGCACGATCCGCCGGACATCGGCCTGCGCAAGCTCTTGGGCCAGCAGCGCCGGCAGCGCGTCCATGGCCGCGGCGACGTCGTCGAAGGTCTCCGGCCAGCGGCCCGCCACCGGACCGGTACCCCGCTGCTGCGGGATCCCGCCGCCGCGCCGGTACTCGATGCTGGCGACGGCGAATCCGCGCCGGGCCAGGAAGTCCGCGAACGGCGACACATGCTGCCGGTCGTACGGAGCCCGCCACGACCCGCCGTGCAGGACGACCACGACCGGCGCCCCGGTCCGCCCGTCGCGCGGGGCATAGAAGTCGATCAGCTGGTCGGGGTGGCTGCCGTAGGCGGCGGACGCGTCGGGGGCGACCGGTGGATGCGAGAAGGCCGACTCGGTCTCGGCGGCGTCCCGATCGCGCGCGGCAGAATCCGACATGCTGCTCCAACCGTCCTGTAGCTGAGCCCAACCGGCCTGATCTGCGGGGACGGTACCAGTACGGAAGGTTCCCGTCCCCGCAGAGGATCACCGCGGGAGCCCGGCTCCCGCGGAGGATCCCGCTACCGCTGCGCCAGCACCTCGCCCAGCACCCGCGCCGCCCGCTCCACGTCCGCGAAGCCCACGTACAGCGGGGTGAATCCGAACCGCAGCACGTCCGGCCGGCGCAGGTCCCCGACGACGCCCCGGGCGATGAGTTCGCTCATCACCTGCTCCGCGTCCTCGCAGCGCAGCGCGACCTGGCTGCCGCGCTCGGCGCGCGCGGGGGTGATGGAGGGGACCCGGCCCTCGGGCACGTACCCGGCGACGCACTCCAGGAAGAAGTCCGTCAGCGCCAGGGACTTGGCCCGTACCTCGTCGATCGACACCCCGTCCCACACGTCCAGCGATGCTTCGAGCGTCAGCATGGAGACGATGTCGGGGGTGCCGACCCGACCTCGTACCGCGCCGTCGGCCGGGGTGTATTCGGGTGTCATGCCGAACGGGTCGGCATGCGATGTCCACCCCGGCAGCGGCGAGTCGAAGGCCGCCTGGTGGCGCTCGGCGACGTAGATGTAGGCGGGCGAACCCGGGCCGCCGTTCAGGTACTTGTACGTGCAGCCGACCGCCAGGTCCACGCCGTGCTCGTCGAGGCCGACGGGCAGGGCGCCCGCGCTGTGGCACAGGTCCCAGACGGCGATGGCGCCCGCCTCGTGCACGGCGGCGGTGAGTCCGGGCAGGTCATGGAGCCTGCCGGTGCGGTAGTCGACATGGTTGAGCAGCACGGCCGCGGTACGGGGGCCCAGCGCGCCGGGCACCTCGCCGGGGGCGACCGGGACGAGCCGGTGGCCGGTCATCCGGGCCGCGGACTCGGCGATGTACCCGTCCGTGGGGAAGGTCGTCGCGTCGACGAGGATCTCGTCGCGCCCCTGGGGCGCCAGCCGGGTCGCGGCGACGACGGCCTTGAAGACGTTCACGCTGGTGGAGTCGCCCACCACGATCTGCCCGGCGGCGGCCCCGACGAGCGGGGCGATCCGGTCACCGATCCGTTCCGGCGCGGTCCACCAGCCGCTCTCGTCCCAGGACCGGATGCGCAGCTCGCCCCACTCGCGGGTGAGGACCTCCTGCACCCGGGCGGGGACGTGCGCGGGCAGCGCGCCGAGCGAGTTGCCGTCGAGATAGACGGTGTCGTCGAGGGTGAACAGCTTCCGCCGGTCCGCGAGCGGGTCGGCGGCGTCGAGTGCCGCGGCCCGCGCGGCAAGGGTCCGGGGCATGGCGGTGAAGGTCTCAGACATGGCTGCGCGCCGTCCACAGCTCGGGGAAGACATTCTTCGTGGCCCGCTTCTCCAGCCAGGCGACCCCGGCGGAGCCGCCGGTCCCGGTCTTGGAACCCATCGCGCGCCGGGTGGCGACGAGATGGTCGTTGCGCCAGCGCCACACCAGCTCGCCCACATCGGTGAGCGCCTCGCCGAGCCGCACCAGGTCCTCGTGGGCCTCCGGTTCGGTGTATATCTCGGCCCAGACCGCCTCGACCTCGGGGGACGGTTCGTACTTCCGGGTCAGGTCCCGGGAGAGCACGGACTGCGGCACGGCGAACCCGCGCCGGGCGAGCAGGGCGAGCGTCTCGTCGTACAGGCCCGGCTCGCCGAGCGCCTTCTCCAGCTCGGCGTGGACGCGGGGCGCGCCCCGGTGCGGGACCAGCATGGACGCGGACTTGTCACCGAGCAGGAACTCCATCCGCCGGTACATCGCCGACTGGAATCCGGAGCCCTCGCCGAGGGCCGAGCGGTAGGAGTTGAACTGGGCGGGTGTGAGCTGGGCGAGCGGGGTCCAGGAGGCGTTGAGCGCCTCCAGCTCCCGCACCGACCGCTTGAGCGCGTCGCGTGCGACGGTCAGCCGGTCCTCGCGCAGGGCGTGCGCGGCGGTCTCCCACTCGTGGACGATGACGGTGAACCACAGCTCCATGACCTGGGTGGTGACCAGGAAGACCATCTCGCCCGGATCGTCGGAGCGAGGGTGCTGGAGATGGGTAAGGACATCCGCCTGGACATAGTCCTCGTACGGAGTCGTTCCCGCGAAGTCGAGGTGCGGGGTCTGCGCACCGGCGGCTTCGGGGTCGGGGTGGATCGTCGACATTGCTGTCTCCTCGACACAAGCTTCCGGGTAGCGGTCCGCCCCTTCCGTGAGGTGGTGGAGCTCCGGTCCCCTGTCGGCATCCTAGACGCACGCCCCGGGAGTGCGCAGACCCCACAGACGTACCACCGTCCCGGGGTCCGGCGAGAGGTTCCAGGGCGTGTTGCGAAAGTCCCGTGTACCTGACGGAGAAGCGGGGCGGCCGGGTCTTCGACACCGAGGACGAGACCGTGCTGTCGACGCTTGCGGTGGCGGCGGGAGTGGCCATCGAG